>CAYLHM010000005.1:0-27586 GCA_964383485.1 uncultured Oscillospiraceae bacterium | reverse complement strand
CCAAGGAGATCCAGCGCAACTGGATCGGCAAGTCCACCGGCGTGGAGGTGGATTTCCGGATCGTGGGCGGCGGAAGCTTCTCCATCTACACCACCTGTATTGAAACCATCTACGGCATCACCTTTATGGTGCTGGCTCCCGACGGCAAGACCGTGCAGAGCCTGATGGACCGGGTGGAAAACAAAGAGGAAGTCCAGGCGTATGTGGATGCCTCCGTGAAAAAGAGCGACATGGACCGCACCGAGCTGAACAAGACCAAATCCGGCTGCCCCCTGCGGGGCATCTATGCCATCAACCCGGTCAACGGCCGGCAGGTGCCGGTGTTCATCGGCGATTTCGTCCTGGCAAGCTACGGCACCGGGGCTGTGATGGCCGTGCCCAGCCACGATCAGCGGGACTTTGAGTATGCCCAGGCCCATGGGCTGCCCATGATCCAGGTCATTGACGGGGCAGATGTTTCCGGGCACGCCTTTGAGAAGCAGGACTATCTGGGCAAGGGCTGCAAGCTCCTAAATTCCGAGGAATTTACCGGCATGACGGTGGAGCAGGCCAAGGAGGCCATCACCGACAAGCTGGAAAAGGCCGGGGTCGCCAGAAGAAAGGTCAACTACCACTTCCGGGAGTGGATTTTTGCCCGGCAGCGCTATTGGGGCGAGCCGGTTCCCTGCGTGTACACCGACGACGGCAGAACCGTGTTCCTGCCCGATGAGGAGCTGCCCCTGATTTTGCCGGAGCTGGCCGACTACAAGGGCCGGGGCGGCAAGGCCCCTCTGGAGAACGCCACGGAGTGGAAGCATTATGACCGAAACGGCATCCATGGCCTGCGGGAAACCTCCACCATGCCCGGCTCCGCCGGCTCTTCCTGGTACTATATGCGCTATATCGACCCCAATAATGACCGGGTTTTCTGCGACCCGGAGCTTTTGAAGCACTGGATGCCGGTGGATCTGTACATCGGCGGGCCGGAGCACGCAGTGGGCCACCTGATCTATGCGAGAATTTGGAACCGCTTCCTCTACGACCAGGGCCTTTCCCCTGTGAAGGAGCCGTTCCAAAAGCTGGTTCACCAGGGCATGATCCTGGGGGAGAACGGCATCAAAATGGGCAAGCGCTTCCCGGAATATGTGGTCAATCCCAGCGACATCGTCCGGGAATACGGCGCAGACACCCTGCGGCTGTATGAGATGTTCATGGGCCCCCTGGAGGTTTCCAAGCCCTGGAGTACCACGGCGGTGGCCGGCGCCCGGAAGTTCATCAACCGGGTGTGGAATTTCTTCACCGAAAGCGCCAACCTCACGGATACCGATGACGGCAAGCTCACCAAAATCTACCACCAGACGGTGAAAAAGGTCACCGCCGACTTTGAGGCCCTGGGCTTCAACACGGCCATCGCCCAGATGATGGTGTTTGTCAACGAGGTCTACAAGAACGGCAGCTGCCCGAAGGTCTATGCCGAGGGCTTCATCAAGATGCTCTCCTGCATCACCCCCCATGTGGGCGAGGAGATCTGGCAGATCATGGGCCATGAGGATACCATTGCCTTTGAAAGCTGGCCCGCTTATGACGAGGACAAGTGCAGGGACAACGAGCTGAACATCGCCGTGCAGGTCAACGGCAAGATGCGGGGCACCGTGCTGATGGCGGCGGATCTGACCAATGACGAGGTGGTGGCCAACGCCCTGGCGGACGAGAAGATCGCCCGCTTCCTGGAAAAGCAGGGGGGAAGCCTGGTCAAGACCATTGTCGTACCGAACAAACTGGTCAATTTGATTGTGAAATAGCAGGGAGCGTATTATGGAATATGGGCAGGTGTGCCTGCGCCGTGGAGAGGAAGAAGATATCCGCAGCGGCGCATGGTGGATCTTTGACAATGAGATCGCCTGGGTAGACGAGCTTTGCCGCGACGGCGAGGTGGTGCAGGTGGTGGACTGCCGCCTGCGGCCCCTGGCCTACGGATTTTTCAACAGCCGGTCGAAGATCGCCGTGCGGATCCTGACCAGAGGCGGCGAGGAGCCGGTAGATGCCGATTTCTTCCGCCGCAGGCTGGAAAATGCCTGGAATTTCCGCAAAAAGCTGGGATTTTCCAATTCCTGCCGGGTGGTTTTCGGGGAATCCGACGGCCTTCCGGGGCTGACCGTGGATAAATTCGGGGATTATCTGTCCTTTCAGATCGTCTGCCTGGGCATGGAACGGTGGAAAAACACCCTGGTGGCGCTGCTGGCGGAGCTGTTCGACCCCAAAGGAATTTATGAGCGCAACGATGTGCCTGTGCGGGAAAAGGAGGGCCTGCCCCAGATCACCGGCTGTGTCTACGGCGCCGTGCCGGATCCGGTGGAGATCCGGGAGCAGGATGCCCGGATGCTGGTGAGCATTCCCCAGGGGCAGAAAACCGGGCATTTTCTGGATCAGCAGGAAAACCGGGCCCGTCTGCGGCCCTATGTGCCGGGCCGGAGCGTGCTGGATCTGTGCTGCTGCACCGGCGGCTTTTCCGTCCACGCCGCTTTGTATGGGGCGAGGTCTGTGGAGGCGGTGGACTCCTCTGCCGAGGCCCTGGAGCTGGTGGGGCAAAACGCCCGGCTCAACGGTGTTGCCGACCGCATCACCACCACGCAGGCCAATGTGTTCGACCTGGTTCGGGCCTATGCGGACCAGGGCCGGCAGTACGGCGTGGTGATCTGCGACCCGCCGGCCTTTGCCAAGAGCAAAAAGGCCCTGGAGGGGGCCTATCGGGGCTATAAGGAGCTGAATTTGCGCTGCATGAAGCTGGTGGAGCCGGGAGGCTTCCTGCTGACCTGCTCCTGCAGCCAGTTCATGACCCCGACCCTCTTTATGCAGATGCTTCGGGAGGCGGCGGCAGACAGCGGGCGGCAGCTCCGCCTGCTGGAAAGCCTGCTCCAGAGCCGGGACCACCCGGCCAGCCTGTCCGCTGAGCAGGCCCTGTACCTGAAAGGGTATATTTTGGAGGTTCAGTAGCGTTCGGCGGCAAAAGAGCGGGATTAAAGACAAATTTTGTATTTTTCCGCTTGACAATTTGAAAAAGAGGGCGTATAATACCATTGCCAGTATGGCCCTGAATGCATCCAGGATCGAGCCGGATGCCATCGGAGGGAGGGAAAACAATGTCTGAAATTCGCGTGAAAGAGAACGAAACTCTGGAAAGCGCACTGCGCCGGTTTAAGCGGAGCTGCGCTAAAGAGGGCGTGATCGCTGAGGTGAAAAAGCGTGAGCACTATGTCAGCCCCAGCCTGAAGCGCAAGCAGAAGTCTGAAGCTGCCCGTAAGAACAAGAGAAAGTTCTATTGATCCCTCGTAAATAACGCTGTAAGCCGCCCTGCTAAGCAGGGCGGTTTGTCAATTCCAAAGGCTCTCCCTTTGGGAGAGCTGGCACGGCGAAGCCGTGACTGAGAGGGTACAATGTACAGAATTTAGGGGGCCTTACCCTCTCCGCCCAGTGTGCGCTCCCCCAAAGGGGGAGGCAACGGGGATGCGGACAGCCACGGCCCCAGCTCCTGATAGAAGCCGATCGCCAGCTTCGCCCCGGCCTGTTCCGCCCGCTCCAGCTTTTTTGCCAGGGTTTCCGGGGTATCATACAGCAGAAAATCCCCGTGATCCGGCCCCACAGTCACCCGGTATTGACAGCACAGGCGTTCGTCAAAAAAGCATTCTTCCTCATCATCAGAGGGAGCCGGGCAGGGACGGCAGCCCTGGCTGTCCACTCTGCGGCAGCTTCGGCCGAGGGCAAGCTCCAGCCAGATCTCGTAGTCCTGCCAGGGGGAAAAATATTCCTCCATCTCCACTTCCAGCACCGGGGGCAGCAGCACGGCGGCCCCATGCCGGGCGTACAGGCTGGAAATGCCCACCGGGCAGGGGACGGCCTCCAGAATTTTGGGGATCAGCTCGGAGAGCGCCGGGCAATCCGGCCGCTGAAAGTCCAGCAGCAGCCGGGCAATGCCCCGTTCCTGCGCAAGCTCCCGGAGCTGGGAGGCCACCGTGTCGGGGTCGTGCCCGGCAATGGGGGTGCGGTCGTTGAGGATCAGCATGGAGCCTTCCGGCAGGGCCGGGGGAAAATTGGACAGCCCCGTGGCATAGGGAGAAAAATGGCAGGCCATGTAGGCGATTTTCGGCGGCAAGGCCGGACAGCCGGAAAATTCTGCGGCCGTCATGGCAAGATAAATTGGAAAATCCATGGACAAACCACGCTCCTTGTGTTATAATATCCCATATATATGAAAGGACGGAGCAGAATATGCCCTTCCCCTTGCTTCCGGCACTGATGCTGAAACGCCTGACCGATGTGACGCTGCCCATGCTGCGCAGCCGGAATATCCGCCTGCTGATGCTGGATTTTGACAATACCGTGGTGCCCTACACCACCGACGAGCCTACCGCCGAGATGACGGCCTGGCTGGAACAGATGAAAAGCAGCGAGATCCGGCTCTGCGTGGTTTCCAACAGCAGGAACCGCCGGGTTTTGGATTTCTGCCGGCGCTGCGGCCTGGACTGCATCGTAAGCGCCCGCAAGCCCTTTCCCGCCGGGATCCGGGCCTGCCTGGAGCGCTACGGCGTGCCGCCGACACAGGCGGCCCTGGTGGGGGACCAGATCTACACCGATACGCTGGGGGCCAACGCCGCCGGCGTGATGCCCATTCTGGTGGAGGCAATATGCAATCACAATTTCTGGCTGCGGCTGCGCCACGGCCTGGAATTGCCATGGATACATCTTTATCTTATAAAGGAGAGAAATCACCATCATGAAAAACATTGAAAAATACCGCTCTATTCTGGACGGCGAGGTAGACGGCCTGCTGCTGACCAGCAGGTTTAGCCGCCACTACGGTGCGGAGTTCGACATTGCCGAGGGTGTGGCCATTGTCAGCCACGCCGGCTGCCGCTACTTCACCGACAGCCGCTACATCGAGTCGGCCCGGAACGGCATTCAGGGCTTCGAGGTGTGCCTGGTGGATCGGGAGCATCCCTATAACAAGCTGCTGAACCAGGCCATTGCGGATTGGAACATTCACACCCTGGGCTATGAGGAGCATTACCTCACTGTGGCGGAGCTGATGGGCTATGAAAAGAACCTGAATGCACAGCTCAAGCCCTACAACGCCCGGATCAGCGCCTTCCGCCGCCAGAAGGAGGACTGGGAGCTGGATCGCCTGCGCAAGGCCCAGCAGATCGCCGATGCCGCCTTTGCCGAGGTGCTGCCTCGGCTCCATGTGGGCATGACCGAGCTGGAGGCCCAGGCGGAGCTGATTTACTGTATGTATAAAAACGGCGCCCAGGGCCTGTCCTTTGACCCCATTGTGGTTTCCGGCCCCAACACCAGTATGCCCCACGGCGTGGCCGGGGAGCGGGTCATTCAGGACGGTGACTTCCTGACCATGGATTTCGGCGTGCTGTACCGGGGCTACTGCTCCGACATGACCCGCACCGTGGCCTTTGGCCATGTGACCGGGGAGATGGAGCAGGTCTACAACACCGTGCTTCAGGCGCAGCTTGCCGGCATTGCCGCCTCCAAGGCCGGACTGCGGGGCAAGGATGTGGACGGCGTGGCCCGGAAGGTCATTGCCGATGCAGGCTACGGCCCCTATTTCGGCCACGGCTACGGCCACAGCGTGGGCCTGGAGATCCACGAGGCGCCCAACTGCGGCCCCAGCAGCGAGGATGTTCTGGGTGAACATGTGGTCGCTTCCGCCGAGCCGGGCATCTATCTGCCGGGAAAATTCGGCGTTCGCATCGAGGATTGCGTGATTTTTAAGGCCGACGGCGTGGAAAATCTTGCCCACAGCCCCAAAAATTTGATAATTCTCTAAAAATTTCTCATTTTCCCCTTGCAATCATGGAAATTTTCGGTTAAAATAAATCAGCCGATATGTGTAAACCGTATTCCCATAGGAATTAGACTTAGGAGGATAAGAACATGATTTCTGTTAGCGATTTCAGAAATGGCGTCACCTTTGATATGGACGGCAAGGTGATGCAGATCATCGAGTTCCAGCATGTGAAGCCCGGCAAGGGTGCCGCTTTCGTCCGTGTGAAGATGCGCAATGTCATTACCGGCGCCGTGACGGAGACAACCTTCAACCCCAACGATAAGTACCCCACCGCCTACATCGAGCGGAAGAAGATGGAGTACTCCTACAGCGACGGAGAACTGTACTATTTCATGGATCCGGAGACCTACGACCTGGTGCCCATCGAAAAGGAAGCCCTGGGCGATGCGTTCCGCTTCGTAAAGGAGAACGATACCTGCACCGTCATGAGCTACAAGGGCACCGTGTTCGGCCTGGAGCCGCCTCGCTTTGCCGATCTTGTGGTGACCAAGACCGATCCCGGCTTTGCCGGCAACACCGCTACCAATACCCTGAAGCCCGCCACCCTGGAGACCGGCGCCGAGGTCAAGGTGCCGCTGTTTATCAATGAGGGCGACAAGATCCAGATCGACACCACCACCGGTGAGTATCTGGGCCGCTCCAAAGTTTAAGGAGAATTGCTATGACGATTTCTGAGAAGTCCGCCTACCTGAAGGGCCTGCTGGACGGCCTGAAGCTGAACACCGAAACCGACGAGGGCCGCATGATTGCCGCCATTGTGGATCTGCTGGGAGATGTCACCCAGAAGCTCACCGATGTGGAGGATACCACCATCGCCATTTCCGATGAGCTGGACGAGATCGAGGACGATCTGGATGCCATCGAGGACTACCTCATGGACGATGAGGACGACGATGACTACGATTACGATGACGATTACGACGATGACGATGATGATGACGATTACGATGACTACGAGGACGAGGACGACGAGGAAGAAACCGTCTACGAGGTCGAGTGCAGCTGCGGCAATGTCATCACATTTGACGAGGACACCCTGGAAAAAGGCAGCATTGTCTGCCCCAACTGCGGGGAGACCCTGGAGTTCAGCCTGGAGGACGGCGAGGACTGAGCGGCTGAATAGCGCATTTGCGCCCGGTGCTTTTTGCACCGGGCGTTTTTATTCCGGGAACAGCAGCCGCACGCTGAGCGAGGCCATAAAAAAGCCCACGAAATCCGCAAACAGCGCCGCCGGAATGGTATAGCGGGTCTTTTTCACACCGGCAGCGCCAAAATACACGCTGACGGTGTAAAAGGTGGTCTCCGTGGAGCCCAGCATCACCGCCGCTGTGCGGCCGATCACGGAATGGACTCCATACTGCCGCATCAGATCGGCCCCCACGGCCAGGGCTGCGCTGCCGCTGATGGGCCGGATCAGCACCAGCAGGCCGGTTTCCGGCGGAATGCCGAAAAATCCGAACACCGGCGCAAGCACCTGGCACAAAATTTCAATGGCGCCGGAGGAGCGGAGCATGGCAATGGCGCTCATCAGCACGATCAGCGCGGGAATAATGGACAGCAGCAGCTTCAAGCCCTCCGCCGCTCCGTCCAGCAGCAGATCATAGGCGTTTTCCCGCCGCCGGAGGGTCAGCGCCGTAGAGATCAGAAGCAGCAGGGGAACGATGTAGTCCGTCATTGCTTCCAGAGCCTCCCCAGCAGTCCGGCGGCCGCCACGCCCAGCCCGGCGGAGCAAAGGCTGGTGATCCACACCGGCACCAGAATGTCAAAGGGCGTGGCGCAGCCCAGGCTCAGCCGTACGGCGGCCACATTGGCAGGGATCAGCTGGATCGAGGCGGTGTTCAGCACGATCAGGCGGCACATTTCATCGGTAGCCAGGCCGGGCCTTGCCGGATCCGACAGCCGCTTGGCCGCCCGGACACCCATCGGCGTGGCGGCGTTGCCCAGGCCCAGCAGATTGGCGCAGATGTTGGCGCTGAGATCATTTTTCAAAGCGGGATCCCTGCGGGTGGAGGGAAACAGCCGGTGCAGCAGGGGGGACAGCAGCCGGGCCAGAAAGCCGGTGATGCCGGAAGCCTCCATCAGCTTGCCCACACCCGACCACAGGCAGATGGACCCGGCGATGGAAACCGACAGGGTGATCCCGGACTGTGCGCCGGTGATCATGGCAGATGCCAGGTCGCTGCCCCGGCCGAGCCACAGGGCGCACAGGCAGGAGATGGCCAGAATGCCGCACCAGATCCAGGACATGACCATGGCAGCACTTCCTTTCCGGGTAAGGGATCCGGCGACACATCGGTGCCGGGCTTCTGCTTGTACCTTATGCGGCGATCCCGAAAAAATTCCCTTGACGAATGGAAGCGAGGGTTGTAAAATAGAGCCGAAAGATTGAAAAATGGGGGATTTTCATGGGTAAAACCGGTATTATTCGCCGCTTGGATTCCTTGGGCCGATTGGTCATTCCCAAGGAGCTGCGCAGCAGCCTGGGCATCCGGGAGGGCGGTGAGGTGGAAATTTTTGCTGAGGACGAACGGATCATTTTAAGGAAATTTGATCCCTCATGCACCTTTTGCGGCTCGACAGAGGAGCTGATGTACTTCCGGGGGAAGCTCGTCTGCCGAAAATGTCTGGAGCAGTTGAAGGTTTCCTGAGAGCCTTTTGGTCACTTCTAAAAAAATCTGCCATTCCGAGCCAATGTGCGCAGCGGCTTGGAATGACAGAATATTTTTACAGCCCTATTCGTTCTCCTGCTCCCGGCTTTGCAGGGCCGCATCGTAGACCGTATTTTTGGCAAGCCCCAGCTCTCCGGCGGCCTGCCGGACGGCATCCTTGCGGCTGAGGCCTTGCTCCATCAGCTCGGCCACCCGCCGGACGGCATCCCCGATTGCGGCGGCGGGGGCAGCAGGGGGCTGGGCGCCGGCCAGAACCAGCACAAATTCCCCCTTGGGGGCATTCTCGCTGTAATAGGCCACGGCTTCGTCCAGGGTGCAGCGGCGCACCTCCTCGTGAATTTTGGTCAGCTCCCGGCACAGGCTGATGGCCCGATCCCCGCCGAAGGCTGCCGCCATATCCTGCAAGGTGTTCAGCAGCTTGTGGGGCGCCTCATAGAAAATCATAGTCCGCTGCTCGCCGGCCAGGGACTCCAAATGCTCCCGGCGGCTTTTTTTCGCCGTGGACAGAAAGCCCTCAAAGCAGAACCGCCCGGTGCTTTGCCCGGAGATGCTCAGAGCTGTAATGACGGCGCAGGGGCCGGGAATGGCGCATACCGGGATGCCATGGGCGGCGCAGAGCTTTACCAGATCCTCTCCGGGGTCGGAAATAGCGGGGCTTCCGGCATCCGACACCAGTGCGCAGGTCTGCCCCTCCAGAATGCGCTGCAAAATCACACCGCCCCGGCTGGCCTTGTTATGCTCGTAGTAGCTGACAAGGCTTTTTTTGATGCCCAGATGATTGAGCAGCTTCAGGGTCACCCGGGTATCCTCCGCCGCAATAAAATCGGCGTTTTCCAGCGTTTCCCGGCACCTTGGGGAGATGTCTCCCAGATTGCCGATGGGCGTGGGCACCAGATAAAGCATTCCGGCCATATGATCCTCCTAAAGATGATAAATTCGTTTGAAATCGGCGCTGGGCGAGCCATCGCTCTGATAAAGGCACAGCTCCTCCCAGTTCAGCCCCGGCTTGCCGCCCTTGCGGCATTCCAGAAGCACCAGGGAAACGGGTGCGCCGGGCCGGTGACGAAGCAGGCGCAGGCGCTTTGGTTCCAGCCGGGCCTGTGCGGCGCAGGCGCAGAGCTGGGCCAGCCGCTCCGGGCGATGCACCAGATAGAACCGCCCGCCCCAGCGCAGCGCCCATGCGGCGGCGGCAAACAGCTCCGCCAGGCTGCACTGATCGGCCAGCCGTGCGCTGCCCGCCTTGCTCACCGGGCCGCCGGAAAAATAGGGCGGGTTGGACACGCAGGCGGAAAAGCGATGCGCCGGAAATTGCCCGGACACTTGCCGCAAATCGGCGCATATACTTGCCATATGGCCCTCCAGGCTGTTGCGGCGGATATTTTCCAAAGCGGCTTCGTGGGCGGCCGGATCCAGCTCCACCCCGGTGACATGGCAGTCCGCCCGGCGGCTGCACAGCAGCACACCCAGGCTGCCGCAGCCGGAGCCGAGGTCCAGCACCTGCTCCCCGGGCCCCAGCCTGACGAAATCCGCCAGGGCCATGGTGTCTGTACTCAGGGGAAAGGCGCCGGGGGGAATATTCCATTCATAATCTCCGATTTTTTCCATAGCTTAAAAATCGGCCTGCTTGCGCAGGCCGACAGGTGGGTGGAGGAATTACTCCTCCTCGATGGCAGCGACAGGGCAGTTGTCGGCGCAAGTGCCGCAGCTCACGCAAACCTCGGGGTCGATGACATAGGTGTCGTCGCCCTCGGAGATGGCATCAACGGGGCAGTTGTCGGCGCAGGTGCCGCACTTGACGCAGGTGTCGGTGATCTTATAAGCCATGATGTTCCCTCCAATATGTTTTTAGCACTGGGTCAAGCCCGGTGTACTTCTATTCTAGCATCTATTTTGGAAAATGCAATTCCTTTTTGAAAAAAACCGTATATTTTTTTTGAGGTCTGGCGAAACTTTGCCGGTGAGGGAGGGGAGCACTATGCGATATTCCGAAGAAACAACGGCACTGATCGTTGCGGCGGGGCAGCAGGCCCGGCAGTTGGGACACAGCTGTGTGGGCAGTCAGCACCTGCTGCTGGCCCTTACGGGGGCCGGGGGCTGGGCCGAGCAGATTTTGACCAGCCTGGGGGTCAGCAGCGGCCTGATCCGGCAGCTGGTACTGATTTTTTACGGCCGGGGGGAAGCCGAGCTGCCTCTGCCCCAGGGACTTACCCCGGCGGCAAGGCGCATTTTGCAGACGGCGGGCAGGGAAGCCCGGCAGAGCGGCAGCGCACGCATTCAAAATGAGCATATTCTGCTGTCCCTCCTGCGCTGCGAGCGCACCCAGGCCCAGGAGCTTTTGAGCATAGCGGAGGTGGATCGGGACGAGGCGTTTACCAGAACGGTGGAGCATATGCGCTGGTCGGCTCAGATGCCGGGCAGAATGAAAAAGGAGGCAACGGATTTGAAGCTACTGGAGCAGTTCAGCGAGGATCTCATTGCAAAAGCATCCATGATGGAGCCGGTGATCGGCAGAGATCGGGAGATCGACATGGTTATCGGCATTCTAAGCAGAAAGCACAAAAACAACCCCGCCCTGGTGGGGGAGCCGGGGGTGGGTAAAACCGCTATTGCCGAGGGCCTTGCCCAGCGCATGGCCATGGGCAATGTGCCGCCCCAGCTCCGGGACCGGCGGCTCATCAGCCTGAATATGGCCAACCTGGTGGCGGGGACCAAGTACCGGGGAGAATTTGAGGAACGGCTTCGAGATGTGCTGGCGGAAATCCGCCGCAGCGGCGATGTGATCCTGTTTGTGGACGAAATGCACACCATCGTGGGCGCCGGTGCGGCGGAGGGGGCCATTGATGCCGCCAATATTCTGAAGCCGGCCCTGGGCAGGGGAGAGCTGCAAATGCTGGGAGCAACTACCCAAGACGAATATCGGAAATTTATTGAAAAGGATCCTGCACTGGAGCGGCGCTTCCGCCCGGTGGTGGTGGAGGAGCCGGATCCGGACACGGCCATGGCGATTTTGCATGGCCTGAAGCCGGGCCTGGAGCGGCACCACCGCCTGCACATCACCGAGGAAGCTCTGCGGGAGGCTTTGCGGCTGTCGGTGCGCTATCTGCCGGATCTGTATCTGCCGGATAAGGCCATTGACCTGCTGGACGAGGGGGCGGCCCATGCCCGTATGGAGGAGCTTCGGCCCGGCAAGCGCAGTGCCGCCCGGCAGGAGTTGGAGCAGGAGCTTCAGGAGGCCGTGCGGGAAAGCGCCTTTGAAAAGGCGGCGGAGCTGCGGGACAAAATGCGCCGCATTTCCACCGAACCCGGCGCCCCCCGGAAGCCCAGAGCGGTGACGGCGGGGGACATCGCCTGGGCGGTGTCTGCCCGAACCGGCATTCCGGCGGGGCGGCTGTCGGCCAACGAGCGGGAACGGCTGCTGAATATGGAACAGCTTCTTGCCGGCCGGGTGATGGGCCAGCCGGAGGCGGTGCATTCCGTGGCGGAGGCCGTGCGCCGGGGCATGGCCGGCATCCGGGACGAACATCGGCCGGTGGCGAGCCTCTTGTTTACCGGCCCCACGGGAGTTGGCAAGACCGAGCTGTGCCGGGCCTTGGCAGAGGAGCTGTATGGCAGCCGGGAGGCCATGCTCCGCCTGGATATGACGGAATATATGGAGAAGCAGTCCGTAAGCCGGCTGATAGGTGCGCCTCCGGGCTATGTGGGCTACGAGGAGGGCGGCGCCCTCACCGAAGCGGTGCGCCGCAGGCCCTACTGCCTGGTGCTGCTGGATGAACTGGAAAAGGCCCACCCGGATGTGACGGGGATCCTGCTGCAAATCATGGAGGAGGGGGAGCTGACCGACTCCACCGGCCGGCGGGTCAGCTTTAAGAACAGCATTGTGGTCATGACCTCCAATGCGGGCGGCGAGGTGCGGGGCGAGGGCCTGGGCTTCTGCCCGGCGGGGAACGGCCAGGAACGCATGGAGGCCCTGCGGCAGACCTTCGCCCCGGAATTTTTGGGGCGCATCGACCGGGTGGTGAATTTTGCACCTCTGAGCCAGGAAACCTTGCGGCAAATCGCCCAGAAATACCTGAACGAGCTGGTGCAGCGCATGGCCCAGATGGATTTACAGCTCACCTTGCCGGAGGGCACGGCGGCGTTCCTGGTCGGCAAATGCGGCAAGGAGGGCGGCGCCCGGAATTTGCGGCGGCTGGTGCAGGATTGGGTGGAGGGCCCGGTAGCGGAGCAGCTTCTGAAAAGCGGAAAAAAGGCGGCAAAGCTCCGCCCGCGGCTGGAAAATGGGGCGCTGTGCTTTTAAGCCCCAGGGTGCCCGTTCCATTTTCCCGGCAGAAAAACAATTTTTTTGCAAAAAAGGATTGATTTTTTGGAGCGGGCCATGTATAATGTCAGTATGTGGAGCAAAATGGCAGTAAAGTGGAGCAAAATGGAAGGAGTGAGCCGCCATGATCGGGAAGTATCCTGCAAAATTAGACGACAAAAACCGTCTGTTTGTGCCGGCGAAGCTCCGGGAGGAATTGGGCGGCAGCTTTTTTGTGACCCTTGGGGTCAACTGCGGCCACCGCTGCCTGACCATGTACACCGCAGAGGATTGGGATACGCTGTGCCGGAATTACAACGCCCTGCCCATCTCCCAGCGGGGCGCCGCCACCAGCCTGATCTTCATGAACGCCAGCGAATGCGTGCCGGATAAGCAGTTCCGCTTCGGCCTGACCGCTTTCCTGCTGGACTATGCCGGTATTGGCCGGGATGTGATGATCGTGGGCCGGGCGGGGCAGGCGGAGATCTGGGACAGCCGGGAGTTCGCCGCCTTTGAGCAGGAGAATTTGACCCCCGAAAAGCTGCTGCAATCGCTGGAGAGCATCGGCCTATGAGCGATTTTCACCATGTTTCCGTCCTGCTTCAGGAGTGTATAGAGGGCCTGAATATTCGGCCCGATGGGGTCTATGTGGACGGCACCCTGGGCGGCGCCGGGCACGCCGCCTGTATTGCCGAAAGATTAGACAGCGGCCGCCTGATCGGCATCGACCGGGACCCGGTGGCCCTGCAAGCAGCCCGGGAGCGGCTTGCCCCCTATGCCGGCCGGGTGACCCTGGTGCATTCCAATTTCTGCCGCATGGATCAGGTCCTGCGGGAGCTGGGCGTGGACGGCGCAGACGGAATTTTGCTGGATCTGGGGGTTTCCTCCCCGCAGCTGGACGACGGGAGCCGGGGCTTTTCCTATATGACCGATGCGCCCCTGGATATGCGCATGGACAGCGGCGACACCCTCACCGCCCAGACCATTGTAAACGAATACAGCTACGAGGAGCTTCGCCGGATCCTGTTTGACTACGGCGAGGAACGCTACGCCCCTCAGATTGCGGCGGCCATCTGCCGCAGGCGGGAGCAAAAGCCCGTTCAAAGCACCCTGGAGCTGGTGGATATCATCCGCTCGGCCATGCCCGGCGCCGCCCTGCGGGAAAAGCAGCACCCGGCCAAGCGGAGCTTCCAGGCGCTGCGCATTGCGGTAAACGACGAGCTGGGCGCCGTGCGCCAGGTGATGGATGTGGCCATCGGCCTGCTCCGCCCCGGCGGACGGCTGGCGGTGATCACCTTCCATTCCCTGGAGGATCGCATTGTGAAAAATGCCATGGCGGAGGCGGCCAAGGGCTGCACCTGCCCCAGAGAGTTCCCGGTGTGCATCTGCGGGAAAACACCCCAGGTAAAGCCGGTGAACCGCAAGCCCATTGTGGCGGGAGATGCCGAATTACAGAGCAATCCCAGAGCCAGAAGCGCCAAGCTGCGCATCTGCGAGAAACTATAGAGATCCCAATGCCGATCTGCGTTAGGGGAGAGAGAAATGGCGAAGCAACCCAAAATTCAATACATCAATTCCTATGTTTCCGGCAATGCGGCCTACGCCTTCCCCCAGGAGGAGCAGCCGAAGAAGCGCCGGGTGCGCCTGCCCAAGCCGAAGCCGGTGCAGCGGTATGTGATCCGGCTGTATCCTGCGGCGGTGCTGGGCATCGTGCTGTCGGTGGTGCTGCTGGCGGCCGTGATCGCAGGCTTTTCCGATCTCCAGGAGCTGAATGCCCAGGAGGCGGAGCTGGAGCGGTATGTAAGCACCCTGCAAACCCAGCAGGAGCAGCTTCGGCAGGAGTATGCCGCCGGATATGATTTGGAGGAGGTGCGCAAGACCGCTCTGGCGATGGGCATGGTGCCTATGGATCAGCTTCCCCATGAGTCCATAGAGGTCTATGTCCCCGCTGCGCCGGAGGAACCCACGGTGTGGGAAAATATTTGGACATTCCTCAGAGGATTATTTGCATAAAGGCTGTCCCGGCCAATAAGATTAGGATAGAGCTGCAATGGGCAGTGAGGGCTTCTCCTTGCTGCCCATTGGCAACATATGCAGCTCTAACCAATCTGAAAAGGGTCGGTGAACTATGGCAAAGCGTCTGAAAAAGCAGGAAATTGGCCGTGTGCGGGGAGATACGGGCCAGCATCGGCGGATCATGGCGGTGATGGCTCTGCTGGGCCTGGCGGCTTTTATTCCCATCGGCTGCCAGCTGTATCTGCTGATGATCCGGCAGCACGACTACTATTCCGATCTGGCCCTGCGCAACCAGACCCGCACCACCTGGGTCACGGCGGACAGGGGTACGGTATATGACCGCAATATGAATATGCTGGCGGTGTCCGTGGGGGTGGAGAATGTCTATCTGGATCCCCATGAGCTGAAGCAGTCCAAGGCCGATCTTTCGGCGGTGGCCCAGGAGCTGGGCCGGCTGCTGGAAAAGGATCCCGCCTGGATCGAGGAGCAGGGCCTGGATACCACCAAGCGCTACAAGCAGATCGCCGCCAATATCAGCGAGGAGCTGGCCGGACAGATCCGCAGCTATATCAACGAGCAGCAGATTTCCGGCATTCATTTGGAGCCAAGCTCCACCAGAACCTATCCGTTCGGCTCCCTGGCGGCCCAGGTGGTGGGCTTTACCAATGCCTCCAACACCGGCTCCGAGGGCATCGAGGCGGCGTACAACAGCTATCTGTCCGGCTCATCGGGGAAGGTCATCACCACCAAGGGCAACAACGAGATGGATATGCCCTATTCCTTTGAAAAATATGTGGCCTCCCAGCCCGGCTGCAGCGTGATCCTGACCCTGGACACCACGGTGCAGGCCTGCCTGGAAAAGCAGATGCAGGCGGCTATCGACCGCTATGATGTGCAAAACGGGGCCTTTGGCCTGGTGATGAATGCCAAAACCGGGGAAATTCTGGCCATGGCCACCCTGGGCGGCTATGACCCCAACAATTATCAGGAGATTTTTGATGAAAAAACCGCCCAGGCCCTGGAGCAGCAGCGCCTGGCCTACCTGGCCCTGCCGGAAAATTCCGAGGGCTATGCCCAGGGCAAGCAGGCTTATGAGGAGGCCCTGACGGCGGCCCGCCTGAAGCAGTGGCGCAATCGGGTGATCTCCGACGGCTACGAGCCAGGCTCCACCTTCAAGGTGCTGACCATGGCGGCGGCTCTGGACTGCGGGGCCATCGACCTGAACACCGGCTTCTACTGCGGGGGTACCGAGCATATTACGGGGCGCGCCCAGCTCCTGCACTGCTGGCGCAGCGCCGGGCACGGTGCGGAAACGACCGCCCAGGCCCTGCAAAATTCCTGCAACATCGCCTTTGCCCACATCGCCCTGAAGCTGGGAGGAGAGCGGTTCTATGAATATGTACAAAAATTCGGTATTTTGGAGAAAACCGGCGTGGACCTCTACGGCGAGAGCAAGGGCGTGTTCTTCGACAAGGAGCTGGTGACCAACACCGATAAATGGGGCACCGCCTCCCTGACCTCCGGCTCCTTCGGCCAGACCTTTAAGCTCACGCCGATCCAGCTGGTACGGGCCATCGCCTCGGTGGTCAACGGCGGGAACCTCATGGAGCCGTATATCGTTTCCGAGGTGGTGGATGCCCAGGGCAACACCGTGCTGAAGCAGGAGCCGACGGTGGTGCGGCAGACCATCAGCCCGGAGACCTCTAAGACCATGTGCCAGCTTATTCGCTCGGTGGTCACCGAGGGCACGGCGAAAAATGCGGCGGTGGCGGGCTTTTCCATCGGCGGAAAAACCGGCACCAGTGAAAAAATTGATGTATTGGACAGCAATGGCCAGCCCACGCTGGATAAAATTGTATCTTTTGTGGGGATTGCCCCCATGGAAGATCCGGAGTATATTGTATTAGTGGCCCTGGACACCCCCTCCCGGTCTACGGGCATCTATATTTCCGGCGGCGTTATGGCGGCGCCCACGGTGGGCGCCGTGATGGCGGACATTCTGCCCTACCTAGGCGTGGAGCAGAGCTTTGCGCCGGAGGATGTGGCCGGGAAGACCGAGATCATGGCGGATCTCACCGGCATGACCGCTAAAGAGGCGGAAAAGCTGCTGAAGGAGCAAACACTCACCGCCAAGAAGATCGGCAGCGGCGAAACCGTCACCGGCCAGATCCCGGCGGCAGGGGAGAGCGTGCCGGGGGGCAGTGAGGTGCTGCTGTATTTTTCAGAAGATGTGAACGAGCAGCGTGTTGCGGTGCCGGACTTCCAGGGCATGAACCGCCAGCAGGCCGCCGACGAGGCCGGAAAGCTGGGCCTGTATATTCTGGTGGCCGGCAACCCGGAAATATCCCCCCAGGTCACCGTGGTCAGCCAGTCTGTTGCGGCGGGCACGGAGGTCCAGCCGGGAACCACTGTACGATTGGAATTTGCAGACGGTCATTTAGGTGACTGAACCTGAACAAAGGAGTACGAACTTATGAAACTGAAAGAATTACTGCGTGATGTGCCCGTTTTGGAGCTGCGGGCCGACCCGGAAACCGAGATCCGGGGCGTTGCCCACGACTCCCGCCGGGTGGAGCCGGGCTTCCTGTTTGTAGCTGTGTCCGGCTTTGCTACCGACGGCAACCGCTTTATCCCCATGGCCGTGGAGCGGGGAGCGGCGGTGGTGGTGACGGCCACCCGCCCGGAAACGGAGCTTCCCTATGTGCTGGTGGAGCAGGATCGGCTGGCCCTGGCCCTCATCGGCCGAAACTTCTATGGCCGGCCCGACGAGCAGATGACCATGGTGGGCATCACCGGCACCAACGGCAAAACCTCCTCCACCTTGCTTCTCAAGCAGGTGCTGGAAAAGACCCGCCATGCCAAGGTGGGCCTGGTGGGCACCATGTTCAATGCCATCGGCGATGAGATCCTGCCCACAGAGCGCACCACCCCGGAGAGCCTGGAGCTGCAGGAGCTGTTCGCCAAAATGCGGGATGCCGGCTGTGCATATGTGATCATGGAGGTGTCCTCCCATGCTCTGGCTCTGGATCGGGTGGCGGGCATTTACTACGATGTGGCCGCCTTTACCAATCTGACGGAGGATCACCTGGACTTCCACAAGACCATGGAAAGCTACTGCGATGCCAAGGCGCTGCTCTTTCAGCGCTGCCGGGTGGGCGTTCTAAACATGGACTCCCCCTGGTTCCGGCGCATGACCAGGAACGCAAGCTGCCGGATGATCACCACCTCCCAGCACAGCACAGAAGCCGACCTGCTGGCTACCGACTGCCGGCTGGAGGCGGACTGCGTGCGCTACCGGGCGGTGGGTCGGGACACGGAAGCAGAGGTGCAGGTACCCATTCCCGGACATTTCACGGTGGAGAACAGCCTGACGGTGCTGGGCATGGCCCAGGCTCTGGGCGTTTCCCTGCCCGAAGCGGCCCAAGCCCTGAAAACCGTGTCCGGCGTCAAGGGCCGGGTGGAGGTGGTTCCCACGCCGGGAATGCCCTATACCGTGCTGATCGACTATGCCCACACCCCGGACGGGCTGGAAAATGTTCTCAGCTCTGTAAAGGATTTCTGCAAGGGGCGGCTCATTGCCGTGTTCGGCTGCGGCGGCGACCGGGATCCCATTAAACGGCCGATTATGGGCAAAATCGGTGTAAAACTGGCTGATTTGGCGGTGATTACTTCGGATAATCCCCGAACCGAGGATCCCATGGCCATCATTTCGGATATCCTCAAGGGCCTGGAGGACCAGGATCAGAACTATGTAGTCATCGAAAATCGCCGGAAAGCGATCCGATATGCTATGGACATTGGGCAAAAAGATGATATAATTGTACTGGCCGGCAAAGGCCACGAGACATATCAGGAGATCAACGGTGTGAAGCACCACCTGGACGAGCGGGAGGAAGTTGCGGCGCACCTGGTTGAGATGAAAGGATAACTTATGGGACACATCACATTGGGGCAGGCTGCCGCATGGTGCGGCGGCTGGGTCGATCCGAAATATGCCGAGCGGAGCTTTCTGGGCGCCAGCAACGATTCCCGCTCTATCCGGCCGGGGCAGCTATTTCTGGCCCTGCAGGGAGTGCGGGACGGCCACGATTTTATTCCCATGGCGCTGGAGCGCGGCGCGGCAGCGGCGCTGTGCAGCAGAACCGAGGGGGACTATCCGGCCATCGTGGTGGAGGATGTGCGCAAGGCCCTGGGGGACATTGCCCGGCAGGAACGCCAGCGCCTGGGCATGAAGGTGGTAGGTGTCACCGGCTCCGTGGGCAAAAGCACCACCAAAGAGATGATCTGGCAGGTTTTGGCAAGGAAATACCGGGTGGAAAAGACCCCGGTGAACCATAATAACGACATCGGGATGCCCATGGCGGTGCTGGAAATGCCGGAGGGCACCCAGGTGGCCGTGCTGGAGATGGGCATGAACCATTTCCGGGAGATCGCCTATCTGGCCTCCATTGCCAGGCCCGATCTGGCGGTGATCACCAACATCGGCACCATGCACATTGAGCATCTGGGCTCCCAGGAGGGCATTTTGCGTGCCAAGCTGGAAATTCTGGAGGGTATGGCGGACGACAGCCCCCTGATCCTGAACGGCGACGACCCCTTGCTGTGGAATGTCCGCACCGAGCGGGCGGGGATTACATACTTCGGGGCGGAAAACACCTGCTGTCAGGTGCTGGCCACGGATGTCCGTGAGGAGATGGGCGGGACAGCATTCCGGGCGCTCTATGACGGCGGCGAGATCCCCGTTCGGCTGAACATTGAGGGCCTGCACTTCGTAGACGATGCCCTGGCGGCGGTGACGGTGGGCCTGTGTTTGGGCGTGGAGCCGGAGCAGATCCGGCAGGCGCTGGCGGATTTCCAAAACATGGCGGGCCGGCAGGAGCTGCTGCAATGGAATGGCTGCACCATCATTCAGGATTACTACAATGCCGGGCCGGAGTCCATGGCCGCCGCTCTGGCGGTGCTGGGCAAGCGGCAGGGGCGGCGTATTGCCGTGCTGGGGGATATGCTGGAGCTGGGAAGCAGCACCCAGGCCGAGCATTACCGCATCGGCCGCATTGCCGTGGAAAATGCGGACATGGTACTGGCCTTCGGCCCCAACAGCAGCCGGGTGATCAGCGGCGCCATTACCGGCGGTATGCCCCAGACCCGGGCCATTGCCTTTGAGCAGGCGGATCGTCTGGCTCAGAAGCTGAAGCAGGTCTTGCAGCCCGGCGATACGGTGCTGGTCAAGGGCAGTCACGGAATGCACATGGAACAGATTTTGGAGCTGCTCCAAAAGGACGAACAGTAAGCGGAGGAAACAGAGATGACAAGAGTTTTGGTGACGGCCCTGGCGGGCTGTGTCCTGTCCGGCCTGATCGGATTTTTGCTGCTGCCGGTTCTGCGGGCGCTGAAGGCGGGGCAGTCGGTTCGGGATATCGGGCCGACCTGGCACAACTACAAGGCCGGGACACCCCTGATGGGCGGGCTGATGTTTATTTTCGCCCTGCTCATCTGCCTGGCGATCGCCTATCCCACCATGGAGGATCACACGGTCTTCTATGTCCTGGCCCTGGCCCTGTGCTTCGGGCTGGTGGGCTTCCTGGACGATTTCTGCAAGGTGCGCTTCAAGCGGGACCTGGGCCTGACCGCTCTGCAAAAAATGCTGCTGCAAATGGCAGTTTCGGCTATTTTCCTGTATGTCCTCCTGAGAAAAGGGGTGCTGACCTGCGATCTGTACTTCCCCTTTATCGACAAAACGGTGTATATTCACCCGGTGGCCTATATTTTCTTCTCCATGTTCGTCATGGTGGGCTGTGACAATGCCGTGAACCTCACCGATGGGATCGACGGGCTGTCCAGCTCCGTGACACTGCCGGTGATGATCTTCTTTGCGGCGGCGGCCTATTTCATGGGCAAGGAGGATCTGGCTTTGATGCCGGCGGCCCTGGCTGGGGGCCTCGTCGCCTATCTGTTCTATAACTGGCACCCGGCAAAGGTGTTCATGGGGGACACCGGCTCCCTGTTCCTGGGCGGCGTGGTCTGCGGACTGGCCTTTGCCCTGGATATGCCCCTGATTTTGATTTTGGTGGGCTTCGTGTATATTGTGGAGACCCTGTCGGATATTATTCAAATTACCTATTTCAAGGCGACCCATGGCAAGCGGTTCTTCAAAATGGCGCCGCTGCACCATCATTTTGAAAAATGCGGCTGGTCTGAGCAGAAGATCGTGCTGGTCTTTGCCTCCGTGTCCGCAGTGATGTGCCTGCTCGCCTGGTTTGGCATTGCCGGCAGGTTGAACTGAAAGGAGCATCTTATGGCAGCAGGGAAACGCCTGTATGCCAAAGAGGAACGCCGGGGAACCCCTCCGGCGGCAGGTGTGGATACCCCGTTTTTGCTGCTGGTGCTGCTGCTTTTGGCGGTGGGGCTGATCATGCTCTACTCCGCCAGCTCTGCCCAGAGCGAGTATGACACGGGCTATACCGTATCCACGAAATATCTGCAAAAGCAGGCGGTGTGCGCAGCTCTGGGGCTTGTGTGCATGGCCGTCTTCAGCCGGATCCCGGCGGGATTTTGGTACCGCATCGCCTGGCCCCTGTACGGCGTGAGCATTGTGCTTCTGCTGCTGGTGCTGGTGATCGGCGAGTCCTTCAACGGCGCACGGCGCTGGATCAATCTGGCCGGTATTCAGTTCCAGCCCTCGGAGATCGCAAAATTCACCATGATTTTGCTCTTTGCCCGGCTGACCAGGAAATACGGCTCCAGCGCCAGGGAATTTCGCTATGGCGTGCTGGGCTTTGGGTCGGCCCTGATGGGCATCCTGGTGCCCCTGGCCCTGGAAAAGCACCTCTCGGCCATTATGCTCATCGGCATGGTGGCGGTGGTGATGATGTATGTGGCCGGAACCAGCCCCAAGTGGCTCCTGGCCGGCGGGGCGGCGGCAGCGGTGTTTGTGCTGATCTATATTACCTTTATGGGCTACGCCGGGGATCGGGTCACAGCTTGGCTCCACCCGGAGCAGGATCCCGGGGACACCGGCTATCAGATCCTGCAATCCCTGTATGCCATCGGCTCCGGGGGCCTGTTCGGCCTGGGCTTTGGCAAAAGCCGGCAGAAATATTTATATCTGCCTTTTCAATACAACGACTATATTTTCGCTGTGATCTGCGAGGAGCTGGGCCTGGTGGGGGCGCTGCTGATCATCGCCCTGTTTGCGGCGGTGATTTTGCGGGGCTATTGGATCGCCCTGCGGGCAAGCGACCGCTTTTCCACGGTGCTGGCCGCCGGACTGGTGACGCTGATCGCCGTACAGACCATACTCAATCTGTGCGTGGTCAGCAATTTGCTGCCGTCCACCGGCATCGCACTGCCCTTTTTCTCCTATGGCGGCACGGCTCTGGCCGTGAACCTGGGGGAAATGGGCATTGTACTCAGCATTTCCCGCCAGCGAAATGAGATAAAACAACAGGAGGAAACCCTATGAATGTGATCTTCACCTGCGGCGGCACGGCCGGGCATATCAATCCGGCCATTGCCGTGGCAAACGCTCTGCGCCGGCGCTGCCCGGATGCCCGGGTGCTGTTCATCGGCGCCCAGGGCCACATGGAGGAGCAGCTGGTGCCCAAGGCGGGCTACGAGCTGAAATGCCTGAAGGTGTCCGGCATGGCCCGGGGCAAAAGCCTGAAGGCCCTGACGAAAAATGTGAAAACGGCGGCGCAGACCGCAAAGGCCATCAGCCAATGCAGGCGGATCATCGCAGATTTTCGGCCCGATGTGATTGTGGGTACCGGCGGCTATGCCAGCTTCCCGGCCATTTACGCCGGAGCAAAGCAGGAAATTCCCACCCTGGTACATGAGAGCAATGCCCTGCCGGGACTGACCACCCGCCTGGCGGCCAATGTGGCAAGCCGGGTGCTGGTGTGCTTCGAGGAGAGCAAAAAATACTATAAGCACCCGGAGCGGGTGGAGGTGGTGGGGATGCCGCTGCGCCGGGAGTTTTTTACGCTGACCCGCAGCGCCGCCCGGAAGGAGCTGGGACTGGACGAGCAGCTGCCCCTGGTGGTGTCGGCGTTCGGCAGCCAGGGCGCCAAGGTGATGAACGAAACCGTGGCGGAGCTGTTCGCCATGGAGCAAAAGGACGGCTTCCCGTTCCGGCATATCCATGCCGTGGGCGGCTTTGGCTGGGAATGGATGCCCCAGCGTGTCCGGGAGCGGGGCGTGGACTATGAGCATTGCCCGGCCATTGATATGCGGGAGTATATCTATAATATGCCCACCGTGATGGCGGCGGCGGATCTGATCATCGGCCGTGCCGGCTCGGCCACCTGCAACGAAATTGCCGCCTCCGGCACGCCCTGCATTCTCATTCCATCGCCCAATGTGACCAACAATCACCAGGAGCACAACGCCCGGGTGCTGGAGCGGGCGGGAGGCGCCGTGGTGCTGCTGGAAAAGGACTGCACGGCCCAGCGGCTCTATGAGGAAGTGCGCACCCTGCTGGCGGATCCGGGCCGCCGGAGCCGGATGTCCGCTGCGCTGCATAAGATGGCGATTTTGAACTCGGCAGAGCGGATTTGCGACATCATGGACGAGCTTTCCGGGAATAATTTCAAGAAGTAAGGCACTGGGAGGAGCATATGGCTACAAAAGATCACAATACACCTCAGCCCCGCCGCCGCACGGCACCGAAAAAAACCGCAGCCAGACCGGCACAGCGCCGTACAGCGCCGAAAAGATCCACCCGCAGCGCAGAAAGAAGCGCCGCTCCCAGGCAGGCCCAGCCCGGCCCGGAGGTGGTCTATCTACCTCCCAAGCCCTTTAGCCGCAGCCGTATGCTCCTGCACCTGGCTACGGTGGTGGCGGTGGTGCTGGCGCTGCTTTTGGGCGTGTCCCTGTTTTTCAAGGTGGACACGGTGATGGTCAGCGGGAATGTGAAATACTCCGCCTGGGATATCCAGCAGGCCTCCGGCATTCAGACCGGCGACGGACTGCTCACCCTGAGCGGGGCACGGATCGCCGGAAAGATCTGCACGGCGCTGCCCTATGTGTCCAGCGTTCGTATGGGAATAAAATTGCCGAATACGGTGAATATTGAGATCGTGGAGGTCGATGTGACCTACGCTGTCCAAGGCTCCGGGAACGATTGGTGGCTGGTCAGCGCCGAGGGCAAGGTGGTGGAAAAGGCGGCGGACGGCGCCCAGGCGGGCTACACCCGGCTGCTGGGCGTGCAGCTTGCCGATCCCCAGGTGAGCGAGCCTGCCCAGGCCCTGGAGAATGCTCCTGCGGCCACGGATCCCAGCGGCGGCGAGGCGCCCCAGGTGGTCAGTCAGGCCCAGCGGCTGCAAACAGCCCTGGATATTGCGGGCTTCCTGGAGCAGAACAGCATGATCGGCAGCGTGGTCAGCATTGATGTGACCGATCTGGGAAGCATTCAGCTTTGGTATGGCACCCAGTATCAGGTGCTGCTGGGGGACAATACCCAGCTCAGCTATAAGATCGCCTGCCTGAAAGGGGCGCTGGAAAAGATGGCCGATTACCAGTCCGGCGTTCTGGATATCAGCCTGACGACCCCCGATCAGGTAATTTATACCCCCTTCACCTGATTTTTCCGGGGCTTCTTTCATAAAAAATTATTGAAAATTGCGAAATTTGTAAAAAAGGATATTGACCTGCGGGCAATTTCACGATAAAATATAGAAGTACGAATATAAAATATCGCCGGGGGATCTGGTCCGCCGGGCAAATGATACATAGGAGGAAGATAAAAATGGCTGAAACATTCCAGGACCGTGTTGTAAAAATTAAGGTGATCGGTGTTGGCGGCGCCGGTAACAATGTCATCAACCGCATGATCGATTCCGGTGTCAGCGGCGTGGATTTCATCGCCGTAAACACCGATAAGCAGGATTTGAATAAGTCCGTGTGCAAGAACAAGGTGCAGATCGGCGAGAAGCTCACCGGCGGCATGGGCGCAGGCTCCAAGCCGGAGATTGGCAAGAAATCCGCCGAGGAAAGCCGTGCCCAGATCTCCAAGGTGCTGGAGGGTACCGATATGGTGTTCATCACCGCCGGTATGGGCGGCGGTACCGGCACCGGCGCAGCGCCCATTGTGGCCGACCTGGCCCACGAGGCCGGGATCCTCACCGTGGGCGTGGTGACCAAGCCCTTTAAGTTCGAGGGCGCCAACCGTATGCGCCAGGCCGAGGCGGGCATTGCAGAGCTGGCCGGCAAGGTGGACTCCCTGATCATCATTCCCAACGATCGGCTGAAGTATGTCACCGACCAGAAGATCACCTTTACCAACGCATTCGGCATTGCAGACGATGTGCTGAAGCAGGCTGTGACCTCCATTTCCGAGCTGGTGGGCTTCTCTGACCAGGTCATCATCAACCTGGACTTTGCCGATGTTTCCGCCGTCATGAAGGATGCCGGCCGGGCGCACATGGGCGTGGGCACCGCCTCCGGCCGGGAAAAGGCCGAGCAGGCCGCCATGCTTGCCATCAACAGCCCGCTGCTCGAAACCTCCATCAACGGTGCTACCGGCGTGCTGGTGAATGTGACCGGCTCTGCCGACCTGACCCTGGACGATGTGGAGACCGCCGCCGGGATCGTGCAGGAGAACGCCAACCCCGAAGCCAACATCATTTTCGGCGCCACCTCCAGCAGCGAGTTTGAAGATGAGATGCGGGTCACCGTCATCGCCACCGGCTTTGACGGGAAGATGATCGAGGCCCCTGCCAAGAAGGATGCCGACGAGGCACCGGCGGAGCCGATTGTCAAGCCGAGCAATGTCGATGATATTGATGCTTTCTTCGATATTTTTAAGCGCTAAACACAGAGCGATCAGGTATCCCGGACTTTTCGTCCGGGATCCTTTTTAGGAGGACACATGAACGCTTATGGAACTCTGGCCAGCAGCTATGACCGGCTGACCAACGATGTGGACTATGAAGCCGTGGTGGCCTTTTACAACGCCATATTGCGCACAGAGGGCCTGCGGCCCAGGACGGCGGTGGATTTGGCCTGCGGCACCGGCTCTGTGACCAGGCTGCTGGCCTTGCAGGGCCTGCGGGTCACGGGGGTGGATCTGTCTGAGGAAATGCTCACCATGGCCTGGGACAAGTGCGCCGGGCTGGAGCCGCCCCCGGTTTTCGTGCGCCAAAGGCTCCAGGACCTGCGCCTGCCCCGGGGCGTGGATCTGGCGGTGTGCGCCTTGGACAGCTTCGACTATATCACCGACCCCGCCCAGGGCTTCCGGGCGATCCGGCGGATCTACAAGGCGCTGAACCCCGGCGGCATCTTCATTTTTGATGTGAACACCCCGGAAAAGCTCCGGGCGATGGGCGGCCAGGTGTTTTTGGACGAGGACGACGATGTGTACTGTGTCTGGCGTGGGGAATTTGACAGACACAGCAATATCTGCTCCTATGGCATGGATCTGTTTCAGCGCAGGGGAAGCGTGTGGCTGCGCAGCTTCGAGGAGCATCGGGAATATGCCTATTCGGCGGAAATGCTGACGGATTTCCTGAAAAGGGCGGGCTTTACGGCCGTTGCCGTCTATGGAGACCGCCGCATGGAGCCGCCGGAACCGGGGGAGCAGCGCATCTACATCAAGGCAAGAAAGGGTACGGTCAAGTGATGGATTATTTGGTTAGAGGAATGAGCCTGGACGGCTTTGTGAAGGCGGTGGCCATCCGCTCCACGGAAACGGTGCGCCGGGGCGCCCAGATCCAGGGCACCACGCCCAATGCCACAGCGGCCTTTGGGCGGGCGCTGACAGCGGCTTCTATGATGGGCAATATGCAAAAGATAGACAACGGCTCCCTGACCCTGCAAATTCGGGGCGGCGGCCCCATCGGCTCCATCACCTGTGTGTCCGATGCGGTGGGCAATGTCCGGGGCTTCGTGACGGAGCCAAGGGTGCCCCTGGCGGAGAAATACCCCGGCAAGCTGGATGTGGGAGCCACTGTGGGCACTGACGGGACCCTGACGGTGATCCGGGACCTGCAAATGAAGGAGCCTTATGTAGGCTCCGTTCAGCTGGTTTCCGGGGAGATCGGTGACGATGTGACGGCCTACTTTGCCCAGAGCGAGCAGACCCCCACGGCCTGCGCCCTGGGCGTGCTGGTGGATCGGGACCACAGTGTCAAGGTTGCCGGAGGCTACCTGCTTCAGCTCCTGCCCGGTGCGCCGGAGGAGGTCATCTCCGCTCTGGAGCAGGGCATTCAGCGTGCCGGAGCAGTCACGCCGATGCTGGAGCAGGGCATGGCGCCGGAGGATATTTTGGGCCAGGTCTGCGGGGAGCTGGGCGTGACTTTCCTGGAAACCACCCAGGTAGCCTACAAATGCTACTGCTCCCGGGAACGGGTCACCCGGGCCCTGATCAGCCTGGGCAGGGACGAGCTTCGGGAGATCGCAGGCGAGGGCAGGAGCTTCCCGGTGGAGTGCCAGTTCTGTGACACGGTGTACAGCTTCACCCCGGAGGATATTCAGGAATTGCTGAAGGAAGTTTGATTTTTTGACAGAAATCCAGGGAATATCCAGGTTTTCCGACATAAAAAATTTTGTATGAAAATTTGAAAAAAAGACTTGACAAATGATGGCATTCTGTGTATAATGGGTCATGTCGCTGAGGTTTAAGCCCTGCGGCGAACGGGAGCATAGCTCAGCTGGGAGAGCACATGCCTTACAAGCATGGGGTCACAGGTTCGAGCCCTGTTGTTCCCACCATTATATGGCCCGGTGGTGCAGTCGGTTAGCACGCCAGCCTGTCACGCTGGAGGTCGACGG
>CAYLHM010000004.1:0-28628 GCA_964383485.1 uncultured Oscillospiraceae bacterium | reverse complement strand
TCGGTTGTTTTCACAAAGTTCCGATAGAGGCAAACCGAAATGATCAGGGTTATGACATCCGCCACGATCTGCGTCCAAGCCACGCCGTACATTCCAAAAATGGCGTTCATCAAAAAGAGCATGGGGATATTGAAGATCCCCTCCCGGCAGAGCGTCACAAGCAGGGACTTTCCTCCATCGCCCATCGCCTGGAAGGTGTAGCATATCTTTTTGTTGTAGAACAGAATTGGCGTGACCAAAAATCCGATCCGCACAAAATTCGCAGCCAGGGCCACCGTTTCCGCATCGTCAATAAACAGCCCGGCGATTTGATCGGCAAAAAGCTCAAAGACGACCAGGCAAATCAGGTTAAAGACCAGCCCTGCGTTCCGGGCACAGCGAATGGCATCCATCATGCGCTTGTGGTCGCCGGCGGCGTAATTATAGGCCACCAGAGGAATTAAACCCTGGCATAAGCCGACGCTCACATTCAGCGGGAACATTTCCAGCTTCTTAAAAATGCCGTTGGCGGCCACCGCCGTGTCGCCATAGGTTTTATACAACCCGTTCGTGATCATGATCGTGATGCTGACAAGAAAACTGCTCACGGTGGACGGCAGACCGGTGGTCAGAATTTTACCCAGCCGATTTGCGCCATGAATGGCATTGCGGGGAGAACAGGAGAGGACCGACTTTTTCCGCAGACGGAAGAACACCACCCCGCAGTAAATCATGGCGACCACATTGGAAAGCATGGTGGCAATGGCGGCCCCGGTGACCTCGTTTCCCTCCGGCAGAATGACAAACATAAAGAGCGGGTCAAGCACGATGTTTAAGACGCCGCCCATCCCGACGCCAAAGCCGGCCTGCTTTGCATAACCGGCGTTGCGCAAAAGATGGGACATCGCCATGCACATGGTCGCCGGAATACCACCGATCACAATGGCGAACAGCGTGTAGGACGCCGCATAATCGATCGTATTCTCCGTTGCACCCACCAGGCTCAGCAGCGGCTTTCTCAGGGCAAAGCACAGCAGTGCATAAATTCCGGAGATGATCATGGTGCCGTACATACTGACAGCGCAGACTTCTTTTGCCCCCTGCTCGTCTTTCTGCCCCAACAGCTGGGACAGGATGCTCCCGCCGCCGATGCCGAACAAATTCGCCCATGCGGTCAGCAAAAAGAACAGAACGCTTGCCACCGATACGGCGGCAACTTTGTACGGGTCGTTTGTCTGCCCCACAAAAAAGGTATCGGCCAAGTTGTAGATCATGGTGATCAGCTGGCTGATGATGGTCGGGATAGCCAGCCTTGCAAGAGCCTTGCCCACCGACTTGCTTTCAAAAATGCTTGTGTTATTGTCCATAATCGCTCATTCCCTCCCCACACGGACTGCGTGCATATGATCAAGAGCAATTTGCAGGAGCCTGTCAAATTCTTCTTTTTCCTCCTCATTCATGCCCGCCGTAAGCTCCTGCTGCGCTTCGAGTGCGGTAGCCTTCAAAGCCTCGGCCAGCTCTTCTCCGCGCTTCGTGGCGGAAAGGATGGCTTTCCTCCCGTCGTTTTCATCTGCGGATTTTGTAATGATGCCCTTGCGCTCCAGACGGAACAAAATACCGGCCATAGTAGACTGGGATAGCTTCATTTTTTCCCGCAGCACGGCGGCTGTAATTCCCGGATTTTCTAAAATCGCCCGCATGGCATCACTCTGGACGGATGTCAGCCCGATTTCCTGCTCCTTCATATTTCTGAAATAGGTAACGGCATTCCCGAGCTGCACCAGCGTCGTCGCTGTTTGAAATTGAGAAACCTCGATCATTGGAAAACCTCCAAACACCATAGAAATCGCAAGCGAAGGATCGCTTGCGAACCATATCATAGCACCCCTGCGGCCATCTGTCAATAGCGCATCAGATTGTTTACATCGTGTTCACAGTGCGGTCACAGACGGCAGGCGATTTCTCCGAGCGCAACGGGCTGTTCACATTCTGTTCATTAAAAGTTCAACATTCCTTATTTGCAAGAACGCCCCCGTGTGATATACTATAAAAGGAAAATGCAGATAAGCCATCTAAGGTCCTTGACATCGGACAACCTTTTGCTTAGCTTGAAATGGCTGCGGATTTCGCCCTTTCCCGCCCGTACATCCCGGGAAAGAGTCAAAATATAATATTATATAGGAGGAAAATTGTATGTGGCAACAATTTAAGACCTGGTTCGCCGGGCTGGGCACCAATGTCCTGGGGGCCGTCCTGGTGGCGGTGGTGGGCATCGTGGTCATCAGGCTGGTGCTGAAGATCCTGACCGCAGCCCTGGAGCGCAGCAAAATGGAAAAGGCCGCCCACAGCCTGGTGCTTTCCCTGAGCCGAACCGTGCTGTATGTGCTGCTGGCCCTGATGGTGGCCTCCCGGCTGGGCATTGATGTCACCGGCATCGTCGCCCTGGCAAGCGTGGTCACCCTGGCCGTGTCCCTGGCTCTGCAGGATATGCTGAGCAATGTGGTCGGCGGCTTCACGCTGCTGTACACCCATCCCTTCCGCGCCGGTGACTATGTGGAGATCGCCGGTCAGGGCGGCACCGTGCTGGAGATCGGCATTGCCTACACCAAGCTGGCCACGCCGGACGACCGGGAGGTATTCATTCCCAACAGCGCTGTCACTGCGACCCAGATCATCAATTACAGCTCCACCGGCCTGCGCCGGCTGGATCTGGATGTGTCCGCTTCCTACGATTCCCCCATCGCCACCGTGCTGGAGGCCCTGCGCAGCGCCGCTCAGACGGATATGACCCTCACCGAGCCTGCGGCGCCCTTTGCCGCCGTGGCAAGCTACGGGGACAACGCCATCGCCTACACCCTGCGCCTGTGGGTCAAGGCCGAGCATTACTGGGATGCAAAATTTTTGATCAACGAGCAGATCAAGACCTGCTTCGACCGGGCCGGGGTGGAGATGACCTATCCCCACCTGAATGTCCACTTGGACAAGCCGGTTCAATAAAAATTTTTTGTATTCTGCGTATAGTTTCCCGCCGACGGGGTATCCTGAGTTTGGACGGATCAGGTGCCAAGCCAAAGCACGACGGTGATGAAGCGGAAGTACATGGTTCCGTCAAGGGTGTCGCCGCAAGCGCAGCGGTATGATGCGAAGAAGGCGGATAGGGAACGATCCGCCGTACACAGGGGCTGTCTTGTGAAAAACAGGGCAGCCCCTCTTGTTTTTCCCCCGCCGCCGTACATTGATTTAATAAACTCTACCAACATATTCAAGAGTTTTTAATGGTTCTTAATAAAAATTTCTCTTTTCTGGCGGGCGGTTTGATGCTATAATAGTTCCAGGACCAAACGGAGGTGCCGCCATGTATAATATTCTGATCTGCGACGACCAGCCGGATATCGTCAGCGCTCTGAAAATCTATCTGTCCAGCGAGGGCTACCAGCTTCTGGAGGCCGCTAACGGCCAGCAGGCTGTGGAGCTGGTGAAAAACCAGGACATTCACCTGGTGCTGCTGGATGTCATGATGCCGGTGATGGACGGCATCACCGCCACTGCCCAGATCCGGGCCTTTTCCAATGTGCCCATCATTCTGCTCACCGCCAAATCCGAGACCGAGGATATGGTGCTGGGCCTGAATGTGGGGGCCGACGACTACATCACCAAGCCCTTCGTGCCCCTGGAGGTGCTGGCCCGGGTGCGCTCCCAGCTCCGCCGCTATGCCAAGCTGGGCAGCCGCACCGAGGACGATGCCGAAACCATCACCGTCGGCGCCATCAGCCTGAACGACCGCACCAAGCAGGTCACCGTGGAGGGCGAAAGCGTGAACCTGACCCCCACGGAGTACAGCATTCTGCACCTGCTGATGAACAACCCCGGCAAGGTCTACTCCATCAAGGAGCTGTACGAGGCCGTGTGGCAGGAGGCCGCCCTGGGCAGCGAGGGGGCCGTGGCGGTACATATCCGGCACCTGCGGGAGAAAATTGAGATCAATCCCTCGGATCCCCGCTACCTCAAGGTGGTTTGGGGCCGTGGCTACAAAATAGAAGGAGGTCGGCGGGGCTGATGAAGCGTATCGTTGTAAAATTCCTGGCGTTCCTGCTCACCGTCTGCGCCTTTCTGACAGCGGTGGTATCCGGCGCCGTGATGATCATCCTGGAAAGCAACGGCCTGTACACCGGCACCCTGGACGATCAGCAGCAGAGCTTGTACGAGGACCTGGGCTATCGGATCGCCTGGACCTATGCCAACCGCTATGCCTCCGAGAAGCTGGGCAAATGCAGCGAAGCCCTGCTGGATGCCATTTACGGCGAAATGAGCAATATTTTCGGCGTGGATGCCGACTCCTGGAGCGTTGTGATGTACGACGGGAACCAGGTCGTCAGCCGCAGCGGCAGCTACATTCCCGACTCCGTGGCGGTTCAGACGGAATATACGATCACAGTAGATGTCGCCGTACCCAGCGCCGCACCCCTGTCCGTGGCTGACGATGTAGCGGAGGCCACACGGCTCCCCGAGATGTCGGAGCCAACTGCCTATCAGGAGGAGCTGACCTTCCCCGACGACCCCCTGTATAGCGGCTACTACACCGTGTGGGACGAGGGTGCGCTGGTGGCCTATTACATCTCCTACTATCAAGGCCCCAGCTATACCGTCCAGGTGCGCATGGTGCCGGAGGTCATTCGCAATCTCCCCCAGTCCATGCTGAGCAATATGTACCCCTACCGCTACGGCATGATCGCCCTGCTGGTGGGCGGACTGCTGGTGTTTGCCGCCGGGCTGGTATATCTGCTCCATTCCGCCGGCAGGACCGCCGACGGGCAGGTGCGCTGTGTGGGCCTGAACCGCCTGCCCCTGGATCTGTACGCCGCAGCCGTGGGTGTCGGAGTGGCTCTGCTGGCGGGGGGCATCTATGCCGCCGTCAGCTATGCCTCCGAGGGAAGGGGCTTCGACCCGGCCCTGCTGACATTGATGGGCCTGGCCCTGGCCGCTGCCACCCTGCTGGTGCTGGGCTGGCTGTATGCCCTGGCGGCCCAGTGCAGGATGGAGCGGGGCTACTGGCTCCGGCACACCGTGGTTGGCTTCCTGCTGTGGAAGCTGGGCAGGCTGATCCGCCGCTTCTGCCGCTGGCTGGCCCAGCTCTGGGGCATGATCCCCCTGGTGGGCAGGTGGGTGGCGGCCGCCGGCGGGGCGCTGCTGGTGCTGCTGTTTGAGCGGGTGGCCAATAGGGGCCTGGATTTTATCCCCCTGGTGCTGGGCTTCCTGCCCCTGGGGGCGCTGCTGGCCTACACCGCCTGGGCCTATGGCCGCCTGCTTCAGGGCGTGAGCCGCATGGCCCAGGGCAACCTGGATACCAAGATCTCCACCGCCGGACTGGTGGGCAGCTATAAGAAATGCGCCGAGCAGCTCAACAGCCTGGCCGATGTGGCCCGCACCGCCGCCGAAAAGCAGCTCCGCTCCGAGCGGATGCGTACCGAGCTGATCACCAATGTGTCCCACGACATCAAAACGCCCCTGACCTCCATTATCAACTATGTGGATTTGCTGCAAATTCCCCATGGGCCGGAGCAGGAGCAGCAGTACCTGGAGATTTTGGCCCGGCAGTCGGCCAGCATGAAGCGGCTGATCGAGGATCTCATTGATTTGAGCAAGGCCTCCACCGGCAATATGGCTGTCAACCTGGAGCCTATTGATGCTGTGGAAACGGTGAACCAGGCCCTGGGCGAGTTCGCCGACAAGCTGGAGGCCGCCAACCTGACCCCGGTGTTCCGGGAGTCTGAGGAGCCGGTGCTGATCCTGGCGGACGGGCGGCTGACCTGGCGGGTGATGAGCAACCTGCTGAGCAATGCGGTGAAGTATGCCATGCCCGGCACCCGCCTGTTCATCACCATTACCAAGGCGGGGGATCAGGTGTGCCTGTCCATGAAGAATGTGTCCAGGGAGGAGCTGCGTTCCAGCGCCGAGGAGCTGATGGAGCGCTTTGTCCAGGGCGATGAGTCCCGCAATACCGAGGGCAGCGGCCTGGGGCTGAACATCGCCCAAAGTCTGATGGAGGTGCAGCATGGGCGGATGCAGATTTTGCTGGACGGGGATCTGTTCAAGGTGACGCTGATTTTCCCCAACGGCGAAAATTCATAATTTTGTTGCTTTTTGTTTTCAATTCCGACACCGGCTGTTCAAAAGCCTCCAGTATTTTATAAGCAGAAAGGATACGGAAGCCGTGAGCCGTTCCTTTCCACTCCGTAGTTTCTCTTTTCTACCTCTCTTCTTTCTAACCTCTGGCGGGAAAACCCACTGCGTAAGCAGTGGGTTTTCTCATGCTTGGCAGGCGAATGTACGGCAGATGTCCAAGGGGGTATTCCGGCCTTGCTTCGTTTCTCCCGGCATATTTCTTCTTCGGCGGCATAGGCTGTTGCGAGGGGTGATGGACATGGACGAGGACAAGATCCCGCACGCACTAAGCCTGCAAGAGCGCAGCCGGCTATCCATGACCGGGGTGTCGGAGGTGCTGAGCTTCGACGACAGCTCCGTGATCCTGCGCACCTCCCTGGGGGTGCTGAATGTCCACGGACGGGAGCTTCAGCTGAAAAGTCTGTCCCTGGAGGGCGGACAGGTGGCGGTGGAAGGCTCCATCGCCGCCCTGATCTACGAGGAACCCCAGCCCGCCGGCGGTCTGCTGCGCCGCCTGTTCAAATGATCGGGTGGCTGCTCTGGGCCTTGCTGCTGGGGGCCGGTCTGGGGCTGGTGTACGGCTTCCTGCGGCCCCTGCGCCCGGCCCACACGGTGCTGGCTGACGGGCTCTTTCTCATCTGCCTGGGGGCGGCCTGGCTGTACCTGGGCTTTGCGATTTGCGCAGGGGACCTGCGCCTGAGCGTCTTTCTGTGCCTGCTGCCGGGTGCGCTGCTGTGGGAATGCACCCTGGGACGGCTTCTGCGGCCGGCCTTCCGCAAAATATGGCAGCCGATCTTGAAAATTCTGGCTGTTCCTAAAAAAATTATGAAAAAATTTTGTTTTTTTCTTAAAAAACTATTGGCATTTTTCAAAAAATCGGTTACAATAAATAAGAATAACCGCAAATACCCAGGAGGACAACATCATGGCAAAAGCAATTCCGCTGCCCCACAATATCGTGCTGGTGCTGAACAGGAGCCGCAAATGGATCAAGGTGGTGATCGCCCTGGCCGCCGTACTGTCTATGGCGACGATCGGCCTGCTCCACACCCAGGCAAAGGCCGCAGAAAACCGGGTAGACGATCTTAAGGCCCAGGCCGCTCTGCTGGAGCAGGAAAACGGGAAGCTGTCCGACCGGATCCATGACCTGGGTTCTGTGGCGGGCGTGGAGGAGATCGCCCGTGAGGAGCTGGGCCTGGCCGACCCGGATACAGTCATTTTTCAGCCGGAGAGCTGATAAAATAAGTTGGAGGTACTATGGAGTTTACTGTTGGCCAAATTCTGGAGGGGAAAGTTAAATCCATCACCGGGTTTGGGGCTTTTATTGCCCTGCCGGGGAACAAAACGGGTATGGTACATATTTCTGAGGTGGCCAATACCTATGTCAGCGACATTCGCCAGCACCTGACCGAGGGTCAGCAGGTGCGGGTCATGGTCATCGGTGCGGAAAACGGCAAGATCAATCTGTCCATCAAACGCCTGGAGCCAAAGCCCAGCCGGGAAAATCCGCCCGCCCGTCCCGCTCAGCCCCGAAGCCAGAGCCGCCCCGTGCGCACTGCGCCCACGCCGCCCCCGGCGCCCAAAACCGCCGACCAGCTTTTTGAGGAGCGGCTGAAGGCCTTTATGACCGAATCCGACAGTAAAATCTCCGGCATCAAGCAGTACAGCGACCATCGGACAAAAAACAGAAGAAGATAATTTGAAAAATCCGTGTCATTCCGAGCCAGTGCACTTCAGTGGTGTGACGATCCCCGAAAGTTCTGTGTCATTGCGAACCAGTCCGCAGACTGGTGTGGCAATCCCCCGTATTTTGGGGTGCTTCCCTCTATTTGTGGGATTCCCGCATCCGTGTGCGCTACTTATCGGAATGACATAAATCTTTAGTGGGCTGGTTCGCAATGACACTTTTTTACAGCCCGGCCTTTCCGCAAAGAAAGGCGAAAGGCCCAAAAGGAGAATGTTATGTCAACCATCGTCGTAACCGGCGGCTCCAGGGGCATCGGCGCCGCCACGGTGCGCTATTTTGCCGCCCAGGGCCACCGGGTCTGGTTTTTATATGAAAAGGCCCACGGGGCCGCCCGGCAGCTGGCCCGGGAAACCGGCGCCGCCGCTCTGTGCTGTGATGTGACCGATCCCCGGGCCGTGGCAGACTGCTTCCAAAAAATCGGCGACCTGGATATTCTGGTGTGCTGCGCCGGGATTTGCCACTACGGGCTCATGTCCCAGCTGCCCGGCGATACCTGGGACAGGCTGTTTGCCGTGAATGTCAAGGGCATCTACCACTGTGTCAACGCCGCCATGCCCGCCTTTTTGGCCAGGCAGTCCGGCAGCATTGTCACCGTCAGCTCCATGTGGGGCCAGGTGGGCGCCTCCTGCGAGGCGGCCTACTCCGCCACCAAGGGGGCCGTGATCGCCCTGACCAAGGCCCTGGCGAAAGAGCTTGGGCCCAGCGGGATCCGGGTGAACTGCGTGGCCCCCGGGGTGATCCTCACGGATATGTGCGCCGGTCTGGAGCCGGAGGTGCTGGAGGGTCTGGCCCAGGACACACCTCTGGGCCGGAACGGCAGTCCCCAGGAGGTGGCCCAGGCCATTGGCTACTTGGCCCAGGCGGAGTTCGTGACCGGGCAGATTTTGGCCGTCAACGGCGGCTATGTCATATAATCATATAGGATATAGGAGAAAAATATGAAAATTGCTATTGGCTGTGACCACGGCGCATGGTCCTTAAAAAAGCGCATCATCGAGCATCTCACCGCCCAGGGGCACGAGGTGGTGGACTTCGGCACCGACGGCCCGGGCTCCTGCGACTATTCGGATTTTGCCGCACCGGCGGCCAGGGCCGTTGCAAGCGGGCTGTGCCAGCGGGGCATCGTTCTTTGTACCACGGGCATCGGCGTGTCCATCACGGCAAACAAGATCAAGGGTATTCGCTGCGCCCTGCTGTCCGATCTCATGTCCGCCCGGCTGACCAGGGCCCACAACGACACCAACATGATGGCTTTGGGAGCCGGCGTGGTAGGCGAAAAGCTGGCCCTGGAGATCGTGGACACCTGGCTGGGCACCCCCTTTTCCGGGGAACCCCGCCACCAGCGCCGCATCGACAAGATGATGGCCCTGGAGGAGGAATAAGAAACGCGCCCGCCGCATTTTTCGGTGTGGCTGATGCACAGGAACTTCATCAAATACGATTTGCGCCCTTCCCGCTTCGGGGAAGGGCGTTTTTATATAGTAGGTAGCTAGATGCACACCGCTAGGAGCGGGGCGCCATCGTTCAAAACTCTCCGCTTTCGTACATCACAGCGGACAGGGCGCACAGAGGTGCGGTTTCACAGCGCAGGATCCGCCGGCCCAGGGTGCAGATCTGCAAGCCCGCCGCCTCCGCCTGGCGGATCTCCTCCTCCTCGAAGCCGCCCTCCGGGCCGGTCATCAGGCTCACGGTGGAAAAATCTCCCGCCAGCGCCGCTTTCAAGGTCAGCGAATGCTCCTGCTCATAAAACAGCAGCGCTTTCTCCGCCCCGGCGGCCCGGCTCAGCGCCTCCCGGAAGCTGCCCAGCACGGTCACTTTCGGGATACGCCCCCGGCCGGACTGCTCTGCGGCAGAGGCACAGATCCGCTGCCAGCGCTCCAGCTTCTTTTGCAGGCTCTTTTCATCGGGCCGGGACACACAGCGGGCCGAGGGGAAGGCCACCAGCTCATAGGCCCCCAGCTCCGTGGCCTTCTGCAAAATATGCTCCAGCTTGTCCGCCTTGGGGAAGGCCACATACACCCCCGCCTGCACCCGTGCCTCCGACTGAGAGGCCCGGCGGCTCTCCACGGTCAGTTCCAGGGTCTCCCCCAGAAGCTGCGCCACGGTGCATAGGCATTCCTGGCCCTGGCCATCGCACAGCAGCAGTTCCTCGCCGGGATGCAGGCGCAAAACCCTGGCGTGCCGGGCGGTTTCCCCGGTGAGGGTGACGGCCGGGCCGCTCATCTGCGCCGGGTCCACAAAAAATCGCACCATTTCAAAAGCCTCCTGTCGTTCATCGGGACGATCATACCATGAAGCAAAGCGGCATGATATCATGTGTTTTTCGCTTTTCATCAGAGCCGGGGAAAAAGAGGGCGGCTTAATCAGAGCTTTCCTCGGAATGTTCCTTAGCGCTTTCCTTGGTAAGCAGCCGATATCGGTGGCTGGTGCGGAAAAACACGACGATAAATAGGATGCACAAAACGGCCCAAGCTACTGTAACGATGGGGCTCAAGACTGCGATCCAATCCACGAGGACCTGCGCCAGAGTCAAAACATAGCGGACGATCAAGCTGACGGAAAGCCATTTCAGCCACAGCTCCAGGACGAAGCTGTTGAGGTGGGTGCCGATACGGTACTCCAGCTCCTCAACGCCGTTTACAAGCATACGAAGCAGGTACAGCTGCATCAGCAGCTCCGCAAGGCTTGCCGGCACACCCAGCATTCCGGTCGGCTGGAGCAGCCGAACGGCCAGGGAATAGACCGCCAGAACCAGGCAGACGGGGAAGACCTTTGAAAAAGAGGGGCATTGCCTCAGCTTGCGCAGATTGACAGCGATCAGAACATAGCCCGCCGCATCCAGCAGGAGATCAACGGTGAAGCTGCCAATAGGGATATTGATATAGAAAAATACGAAAATCAGACCGATCGGGATGAGCAGCATAAAGTTCCTTCTTTCTCAGCGGGTTACAGATCCTCGTCATCCGCCTGTTCGGAAAGGGCCTCCTCGATGCGGAAGTCCTCATCGATGGCGTCGTAGATGATCGTGGTGGAGACAAGCGCCGGCAGCCAAAAATTCAGCAGCAAAAAAACGGTCAGGGAGTAGGGCAGCACCAGGATGATCAAGGCCCAATACAGAAACTGAATGAGGGTGGCGCCAAGGGTTTTCAGCGGATGGCGGACACACAGCAGCAAGGCGTTGAGCAGCGCCCGGCCAAAGGGAAGCTCCATCAGCACCAGCTGGGGCACCAGCCAGGTGGCAATGGCGATGGAGGCGGCTGCGCCCAGCAGCAGCATCAGCAGCAGGGCCAACCCCGGCTGCATACTGAAGATGTGGGCGAAGATAAAGCCCTGGAAGCCAAACAGGAGGCCGCCCAGTGCGCCGGGAAGGAGAGAACTTTTGACATTCTGCTTCCAGGCCCGGCGGTAGGTGGCCCACCAGCCGTCTTGTTCGTCCCGGAGGGAGCGGAGAACGGTGTCCGACATCCCAAAAAGCTGGGGTGCGGCGATGAGGCCGCCCAGGGGACAGCCGATCAGCGTAGGCAGCAGCGCATGGGTGCCGATGCCCAGAAGCAGTCCGGCGACATAGACCAGGCTGCTGACGGTGGCAAGCAGCCCGGCGCCCAGCAGGCCCAGCGAGTCACGGGTAAAGATGGTCCACAGGTGCTGCAGCCTGGAGGGACCGTTGGAATTTGTACTCATAGAATACTCCTCTCGCACAAAGGATTTGATGGATTGCACATATATGTTCAGTTATGGACGGCGGGTTCCCGCCGTCCCAAGAACAGCCATATGGCTGTTCTTGATGGATCCTGAGCCTTCTGAAGCGGATGCGCTTTTTGGGGGAGCCAGCCAGCCGGTGTAGCGCCGCAGCGCAACGGGCCGGTCTTCGTTGACCTGGTTCCTCCAGGCGGTGGGGGACTGCCCGATCATGCTGGAAAAGTGGCGGTTAAAGCTGGACAGGGAGCCAAAGCCCACGGATTCGCAAATATCCAGGATAGAGAGATCCGTCACCTGGAGCAGTGCGCAGGCCCGCATGATCCGAACCTGGTTGAGATATTCCAAAGGACTAAGCTCCATGGTTTCCGTAAAGACCTTCCGAAAATAGGACGGGCTCATCATGCACACCGCAGCCAGCTGATCCATCTTAAAGTCATCCATGTAGTGGGTGTCGATGTATTGCAGCGCCGGGGCGATGGGCATTCTTTTCTCTGCGTTGACGGGAACCCGCTCCAGCGCATGGCGGGAGAATTTGCTGATCAGCGCATCAAACAATCCGCGCACACACTGCCGGTAGTTGAACGCCTCCCCCTGCACTTCACGGATGATCTCCATGATCAGCGTGGAGAGCATGGGATCCTGCTCCTGGTGGACGATCATCCGGGCATTGTAGAGGATGTCCTTATACAGCACCTCCGGCGGCGGGCCGGAAACGGCGGCCAGGGGGCTTATCATCTGCACCAGGTCCACCATCAGGTAGCTCCACTTGCTGGCCGTTCCGGGGCTGGAGTAGGTGGTGTGGGGAATGTTTGGAGAGATCAGGGTCACATCCCCGGCACGGAAGGGATATTGGGCGTCCCGAAATTCCAAGATCCCGCTGTCGCTGTGACACACACCGATCTCCATGTGGGTGTGGAAGTGGAGCGTAGGGGAGCGGCAATCTGAAATGCGCCAAACATCCCCCGACAGGACTACGATGGGGAACTCCGGCGCAAGCATATAGTCACGGCACTCCAGAATTTCCCTGGGTCTTCTGGGCATAGATCATCCCTCCCCAAATTTTTTTCATTATAACACAGACAGCTGTTGGGCGCAATAGGATTTTGCAAAAACAATTCTTTTCCGTTGATTTGCACAGAAATTGACCCTCATTTTTGGGCATTTTTCACAACGGGCGGGGAAAATGCCCAAATCGAACAAAGAATAAAGCGAATTTCATCAGCAAATTGACGAGGGCTGCGGAAGAATAAAAAGCGAATTTGCACAATTTTATTGCTAATTTGACGAGAACGGTACATAGATGTGCTATATAATAGTATTCGTATAAAAGCCAGAGGTGCAGCGCCGGATGCCGCCGATGGCTCAGCCCGGATTTTTGAAATCCCAAAAGCATCTATCCCAAAGCACAAAAAAGAAAAGGAGGAAAATAATGAGCACTTCCATAGCTGCGCCCGCCGGGCAAGGGCAGGCGCAAAAGCTCAAGCGCCCCAACCACAACTCTTGGGGAAAAGCGCTCCGCCAGCACGGATGGCTGTATGTGATGCTTATTCCAGGCATTGTCTGGATGCTCATCTTCTGCTATCTGCCCATGGGCGGCCTGGTGATGGCCTTTGAAAACTTCAGTCCCTATGCGGGCAACGGCGGTCTGGTCAGTGCCATCGTCAACAGTAAATGGGTCGGCTTTGAAAACTTCCAAAAGTTCTTTAACGGCACCGACTTCTGGAAGCTGCTGCGCAACACGCTGGCAATATCCTTTGCCAACCTGCTGATCGCATTCCCGGCGCCCATCATCGTTGCGCTGCTTCTCAACGAGCTTCGCTGCAAGTGGTTCAAGCGCACATCTCAGACCCTGATCTACATCCCCCACTTCGTGTCCCTGGTCATTGTGTACGCTCTGACCACCCAGCTCTTCAACTCCCAGGACGGCTTCATCACCAAGATGATCGAGAGCATCACCGGCACTGCCCCGAATATCATGGGCGACCCCAAGTACTTCGTTGCCCTGATCGTCGGCCAGAACCTGTGGAAGGAGACCGGCTACGGCACCATCATCTACCTGGCCGCACTGACCAGTGCGGATCCTCAGCTGTATGAGGCCGCCCGGATCGACGGCGCAGGCCGCTGGCAGTGTATGTGGCATGTGACCCTCCCGGCCATCAAGGGCACCATCGTCATCATGCTGATCATGAAGGTCGGCTCCCTGCTGAACACCGGCTACGAGCAGATCTTCCTTCTGCGTAACTCCCTGAACGCCTCTGTGGCGGAGGTTTTCGACACCTATGTCTATTTGAAAGGCATTTCCGGCGGACAGTATTCCATGGCCACTACGGCGGGCCTGTTCAAGTCCGTGGTCAGCCTGGTTATGGTGCTGAGCGCCAACAAGGTATCGAAGCTGCTGGGCGAGTCCGGACTTTATTGATAGGAGGCGAAGGATATGGCAAAGAAAATCAAAGCTACCGACGGCTTCAATCATTTAAGCCCCGGCGATATGGTCGTCCAGGTCATCATCTATGCGATTATCGCAGGCTTCGCACTGCTGTGCGTCCTGCCCTTCCTGTATGTGCTGGCCTCCTCCTTTGCAACTGAGAAAGAGATCCTGGAGCGTTCCTTCTTCATCATCCCCAAGGACTTCTCTTTGAACGCCTACTCCTACATCGTCAAGGACGGTTCCATCTTCCGCGGCCTGAAAAACTCCGTGATCGTCACGGCGGTTGGTACGGCCATCAATATGTTCGTTTCCTGCACCCTGGCCTACCCCCTGTCCCGTAAGTATCTGAAGGGCCGGAACTTCGTGATGAACATGGTCATCGTCATCATGCTGTTTAGCGGCGGCATGGTGCCCAGCTACCTGCTGAACACCCAGGTGCTCCACCTGCGCAACACCTTCTGGGCCTTGTGGCTGCCGGGTGCTATGAGCGCATTCAACATGATCATTCTGAAGAACTATTTCCAGGGCCTGCCCACAGAGCTGGAGGAGGCCGCCACCATCGACGGAGCGAACGATCTGCTCACCTTTGTGAAGATCATTCTCCCCCTGTCCGGCCCGGTGCTGGCCTCGGTGTCCCTGTTCTACGCCGTGGGCCACTGGAACTCCTACTTCAGCGCCATGATGTACATCACCGATACGGACAAGGAAGTTGCACAGATCGTCCTTCGGCGTATCATCATGCAGACCACGAACCTGGTAGACTCCGGCATGGACTGGGGCGTCTGGGGCGCTCCTCCCACGAAAGCGGTCCGCAACGCCACCACCATTGTGGCTACCGTGCCGATCTTGGTGGTGTACCCCTTCATCCAGAAGTACTTCACCGCAGGCGTGATGGTCGGCTCCGTCAAGGGCTGATCTGCCTGCCCAAACCAGTCACCTGACAGCAAAGCTGTTTGGTAAAATAAAAATATAGGAGGATCTATAATGAAAAAAGCACTAGCTATCATCCTTGCCCTGGTGATGCTGCTGGGCATGGTTGCCTGCTCCGGCACCAACGACGACAACCCCAAGACCACTGTCGGCGGCAACGATAGCACCGGCGGCAACAGCGGAACCACCGCAAACTACACCAAGACGGATTCCAACGGCAACCCCGTCATCTCCATCATGCTGCCCAGCTACTATGGCGGCGAGATGACCAGCACCCGTGACACCGACGGCGCCGTGCAGCAGGCCATCATCGACTACACCGGCGTTGACCCGGAGTGGACCTTTACCACCAGCGAGGGCTACGGCGATGTGTTCAACATGCAGCTGCTGGATAAGGACAGCATGCCCATGATCATGACCTTCACCGGCGACATCTCCACCACCATCATCGAAGCTGCTCAGAACGGTGCGTTCTGGGATCTGACCCCCTTCATCGAGTCCGGCGACTATCCCAACCTCGCCGCCACCTCCGATGATCTGCGTGATGTTCTCACCGTCAACGGCAGCTGGGTCGCCATCCCCAAGATGCGTGAGACCGGCCGTTACGGCCTGAGCTACCGGGGCGACTGGGCCGCCAAGCTGGGCATCGATGTCCCCGAAACGGTTGAAGATGTCTACAATATGCTCTACGCCTTCACCTACGACGATCCCGACGGCAACGGCAAGAATGACACCTACGGCCTGGAGGTCAACGGCTCCTATCTGGGCTGGATGGATGTCATCTTCACCTGGTTCGGCTGCGGCTACCAGTGGGTGGAGCAGGACGGCGAGCTGATCCCTGTTTATTATACCGACGAGTATAAAGAGGCCTGCGAGTGGATCCGCAAGCTGACCGAGGACGGCCTCATCCGTTCCGACTGGGCCGCTGTTGGTACCGACGGCTGGGGCGAGGAGACCCAGAAGGGCAACACCGGCGCCTTTGTGGATACCCTGGATGGCGGCGGACGCCGTCAGTGGCGTTATTACATCAACAACGAGATCCCCTCTGTTGTCGCAGGCGAAATTGATTCCCCCGATCCTGAAAATCCGGACTACGCTTGGTCTGTGATGGTCGGTACCATCAACAATGCTACCGCGGCTGTCCAGGTCTATAACGGCGGCTTCCTGATCACCAAGGCCGGCGCCAAGACCGAAGACGATGTCCGTGCCTGCCTGGAGTTCCTGGACAAGATGAACGACAAGGAGATGCGCGCACTGGCCGACTTTGGTATTGAGGGCGTTTCCTATCACATGGAGGATGGCTATGCGGTGTCCGATATCGGCGGCGATGCCAACCTGCTGCCCAGCCAGGGCATCAACCAGGCTATTGCCTACCTGCCCTACACCCTGGACGATGCCGTTCAGGCGAAGTCCGATGCTCCTGCCGAGGCCTGCACCGCTGCTCAGGTCGCAGCTCGTGAGTACGCCGTCATCAACCCGGCCATGGCTTATCTGAACCAGTCCGAGACCTATGTCAGCGAGAACGGCACCATTTCCTCCATCATCACCGATGCCCAGGTGCGCTTCTGTGCCGGTGTGGACAGTTGGGATGATTTTGAGGCCGCTGTTGCCGAGTGGGAGTCCCGCGGCGGTACACAGATCATCGAAGAGGTCAACGCGCTGTATAAGGCCAACAATGGCTAAGCACCTGACCGAACAAGTAAATTAACCCAGTGACCAGCGGGGCGCAACGAACGCAGAAGAAGCGCTCGATGCGCCCCGCATTCTGTGCTTTCAGCGCAGGGAGGATGGCGCCTCCGAATTGCATGGGAGGCTCTACGCTCCATTCGCTGAAAATGGATCGGTGTTTCGCCGGGAAAGGATCGAAAAAAATGAAGCTACAAATTCAAAATGCGGACCGCAGCGGCGTCAAGCTGGTATGGGAGCCGGCTGCGCAGGCAAAAAGCTATCGGGTTCTTTGGACAGATCGGGACACGGCTGCCCACATCATGAAAGCGCTTCCGCCTACGGAGCAGACGAAATTTTTCTTCCGCCGTTCCACGGACATCCCCTACTATTTGAAGGTCGAGGCGCTGGACGAAAACGGGGCCGTTCTGGAGCAGAGCGAAACCGTCCGGACCCCGGTCTGCTGTGTGCAGCGCCCGCAGCTGGAAAAGCTGGGCAGGGGACTGGTCGCCGCCTGCACCCCGGACGGGGTGTTCCTGAGCTGGCGGCTCCTGCGCCGGGAGGTAAACGGATACACGGAGACCGGCCTGGCCGGGGCGGACTTCGCAGTGTACAAAAACGGCGTCCGCACGGCGGTGGTCACCGACCGCACCAGCTGGCGGGATGAAGCCGGCACCCAGAGCGACCGCTACTGCGTAGCGGCGATCTACGCCGGGGTGGAGCAGCCGCCCTGCAAGGAGGTCGCTCCCTGGAAGGGAAATTATTATGACCTGCCCCTGCGCCGCCCGGCGGACGGGGTGACTCCGGCAGGGGAGCGCTTCTCCTATAACGCCAACGATATGAGCGTGGGCGATGTGGACGGCGACGGGGACTATGAATTGATCGTAAAATGGGATCCTACGAACTCCAAGGATGTCTCCCAGCGGGGCTACACCGGCCGGTGCATCCTGGACTGCTACCGGCTGGACGGCACCCTCCTGTGGCGCCTGGACATGGGCCCCAATATCCGTGCCGGCGCCCACTATACCCAGTTCATGGTCTATGATTTCAACGGTGACGGCAAAGCCGAGATGGCGGTCAAAACCGCACCCGGCACACAAATGACCCGCTTTGCCCCGGACGGCACGGTGCTGAGCCGGCACTATATCACGATGCCCCAGGCCGATTTGGATGCGGGATATAGTCACGATGATAACTATGTTTGCTCCGCCGGGGATTACCGGGAGCATTTAATTCAAATGTTTGCCGGATGGAGCAGCCGCCCGGAAGTGACCGGCGGGCAGTGGCCCAAAACGCTGGAGGAGTGCTTCGGCATTCCCGTGCGCTATCCCTACCCCCTCAGCCGGGAAAATGCGGAAAGTCTGGTGGACTATTTTATTCAGGAATGGGCGCCCGCCCGCAGCCCAAGAAATCGGCTGGATGAATTTGAGGGCTTTATCTACGAGGGGCCGGAGTACCTGACCATGTTCAGCGGCATGGGGGAGGAGCTTCAGACCATTCCCTATAAGCCCAGCCGTGGAGATGACGGCCTCGTGTGGGGCGACTACGCCTACCCAAGGATCGAGCCGTGCAACCGGGTGGACCGATTCCTAGCGGGGGTCGCCTATCTGGACGGGCAGAGGCCCTATCTCATCGTCTGCCGGGGCTATTATACCAGGGCCTGCGTGGTGGCCTACGATTTCTTTGAAAATCGGTTCCACGAGGTTTGGTGCGCCGACTCCGGCCATGTGGCGATGGACAACCCCTTTAACGGCCATTTGAGCCCGTGCGGCAGCGATCCCAAGTGGGGCGCACTGGCAGGGCAGGGCGATCACAGCCTGTCCACAGCCGATGTAGACGGGGACGGGTGCATGGAGATCGTCTACGGTGCGGCGGTGATCGACCACGACGGAAGCCTCCTGTATTCCGCCAAGGCTGCCTTGCCCGACGGGCGGGTCGTCAAGCTGGGCCACGGAGATGCCATGCATGTGGCGGAGATCGACCCGGATCGCCCGGGAAAAGAAATTTTTAATGTGTTTGAAGAGGGTAAGAACGCACCCTATGGCTATGCGCTTCGGGATGCGGAAACAGGAGAGGCCTACTTCGGAGAATATTTTGAAGGCGACCTGGGCCGCTGCATGGTGGGAGATATCGCAGACGGTGTCCGGGGGCTTCAGGTTTGGGTCAATGATGTGTACGATTGCAAGGGAAATCTCCTGGATCTGCCCGCCCCCTCTACCAATATGCGGATTTACTGGGCGGGGGATCTGACCACGCAGGTGACGGACGGCCCGGACTACCATGGGGAGCAGGCGAGCGGGCTTCAGATCGGGCGCATCTGCGATCCCCGCCGGGGCGTGCTGCTGAACCCCGAAGGCACCCTGACCAACAATGGAACCAAGGGAAACCCCTGCCTGGTGGCGGATATCTTCGGAGATTACCGGGAGGAGCTGCTGCTGCGGCTGGCGGACAGCAGTGCCATCCGCATCTACACCAGTGTAGAAGATGCGCCTCACAAGCTGTTTACCCTGATGCAAGACCCCCAGTACCGCTGCGGCGTGGCATGGCAGAACAACTGCTACAACCAGCCGGTATATCCCTCCTTCTATTATGCCAGCGATATGCAGTTTCGGAATGTTTTGCCTGGACAAATATACCGGCCTGTGTTATACTTAACAGGGGATTCCCTGATGCAGAGCTATGAGGACGATACACTCGCCGGCTGGGGGCAGGAGCTTCCGACCTTTGCGGCCGGAGGGCATTTGGCGGTGACGGATCATCGGCCGGACTGCCCCTATTCCCAGGAGCGGCGCTATACCCTGCCGGAGCTGATCATCGACAACTGTGCGATCGGCGGGCGGAGCAGCCGCAGCTTTGCCCGGGAGGGCCGGCTGGAGGAAATCGCAGATCATCTTCAGCCGGGAGATTATCTGCTGGTGCAGTTCGGTCATAACGACACAGCGCCGGGTCACCCGGAGCGCTATACGCCGCCGGAGGAATATGGGCTTGCGCTGGATCAGTATGTCCGCACCGCCAGGGCGCATGGGGCAAGGCTGATCTTCACCACGCCGTTGCCCACGCTTTGCCGGGAAAACCAGCCGAGGGAGCTGCCCCTCTACCGGGAAGCCATGCTGGAGCTGGCCCGGAGGGAACACATCCCCTGCGTGGATCTTTGGGCGGCATTTTCCGCTGCCTGTGATAAGCTGGGCGGCGCTCGGTTCTACCAGCCGGATGGGGTGCATTTGACGAAGGAAGGTGCCCGGCGGGCAGCGTCCCTGTTCGCCCGGCTGCTGTGCGCCACCTCGCATGAGAGCCTGTCGCTGCTCCGCACAGTATTTGACGAACGGAGGCTGTGAACACCATGGAAGAAACGAAACAAAAAAACATCTACATCTGTTTCCCCGGCGGCCGGCACAAGGCGCTGACCTTCAGCTACGATGACGGCCTGGAGGAGGATCGCCGCCTTGTGGCCCTTTTGAACCGATACGGCCTGCACGGTACATTTAATTTGAACAGCGGTATCCGATGGGATCCCAGGCGCATCCCCATGTCTGAGTACGAAGCGCTCTACGAGGGCCATGAGATCGCCTGCCATACCAGCCTGCACCCCACCATCTCCCGCTGCCCCATGGAGCAGGTGGCGCAGCAAATTCTGGAGGATCGCCGGGTGCTGGAGGATCTGACCGGCCACCCGGTGCGCGGCCTTGCCTACCCGAACGGCTCCTACAATCAGAAGATCATGGAGCTGCTGCCCATGCTCGGCATTCGGTATGCCCGGGTCGTGCCCACCACGGGGAATTTCCAGCTCCCGGAGAACTGGTACGCCTGGGCAGGCACCTGCCATCACAATCAAAACCTCCTGAAGCGGGGGGAGGAATTTCTCTCCCTCCACAAGACGCAGTATCTGAATTTGATGTATGTGTGGGGACACAGCTTCGAGTTTACCACATACGACAACTGGCAGATGATGGAGGAATTTTGCGCCCTCGTTTCCGGCCAGGAGAATATCTGGTACGCAACCAATATTGAAATTGCGGACTATATGGATGCTTGGGAACGCCTCCAGTTTACCGCCTCCGGCGACCGGGTCTACAACCCATCGGCGCAGGCCGTGTGGCTGGAGGTGGACGGGCGCAAGCTCGAAGTCCCCGGCGGAACCCTTGTCACATTGTAAGCGGAGGAAGCGGTATGGTACATACGCCGTTCCATGAGGACTTTACCGGCGGACGATTGCCGCACTACCGCCCCGGCGGCAAAGGCTTTGTTACGGAAACGGAATGGGATCGTTACCCGGCGCTTTGGGTCCCGGAAATCAACAGCGGCTTTACCCTGCCGCCGTGGTTGGAACATACGGCCCTTTCGGAGCTGGTAAATTCCGGGCAGGGGGCGGCGATCTGTCCCATGGGTGCGGCGGTTGGCCTGGATCGTGCCTTGCCCCTGTGGTATAAGGCGGATACCGGCCCCGGGCGGTTTCGGATCACCGCTGTGCTTTCTGCCGGAGAGGGCGGGGACGAGGCCCTCCTGTTTGTGGGACGCCGCCGCCTCTGCTGGCGGGGAGCGCTTGCCGGAAGCGGGACAGTAACGGTTTCGGCGCTGTGCGAGGTGTCCCCAATCATTGCCTCCGGCGGGGGAGATGCAGCAATCAGCGATTTTGGACGCATGGAGGGCGTGAGCCTGGATGTTTCCGTGGTTGGCGCCGCATTGACATCCTTAACGGTGGAGCCGTGGGATGGCCCGGCCCTCTATCTGATGGGCGACTCCACTGTGACCGATCAGCCGGCACAGGTCCCTTATGCGCCCGGCGCAGCATATTCGGGCTGGGGACAGATGCTGCCCATCTTCCTGGGGGAACAGCTCTGCGTTTCCAACCACGCCCATTCGGGGCTTTCCACCGAGACCTTCCGGGCCAGAGGACACTATGCCCTTTTGCGGGAGCTGCTGCAGCCGGGAGATATGGTGATGCTCCAATTCGGGCACAACGACCAGAAGCGGAAGCACCTGGCGGCCAATACCGGCTTTACGGATCACCTGGTTCAGTATATCGGCGAGCTGCGTGCCGCCGGGGTAAGCCCGGTGCTGGTCACTCCGCTGGCAAGAAACACCTGGGCCAGTGAAACAGACTATAACGATATGCTTGCGCCCTTTGCCCAGGCAATGTTTGCGGTGGGCGAGCGGCTGCGTGTGCCGGTTTTGGATCTGCATGGGGCCATGAAAGATGCGATCTGCCGGGTCGGCCTGGAAGGGGCCAAGATCTGGTTCCACGCCGGCGATTATACCCACACCAACGACTTTGGCGCCTATATGGCGGCGGGGTTCGTGGCGGAGGAGATGGCCGGGGCCGGCTTGGCACAGAAAAGGCCACTCCAGGACTGGAAAATTTACGGGCCAATGACGGAGCTTGCGCCGCCCGCTGGGGAAGAAAACAGCAGCAAGCCCCTTATAGATTATGGATTGATTTCCGATGCCCCCTGGGAAATCACTTAAAAAAATCACCGGGGAAGGAAAGGATTGTTTTGTTTATGATGGGACAAACCATGTCCGGGGGGTTCACCCTTCCGGGAGAGGCTGGCCACGAGGCGCTGACCCTTCAGCTGGCACAGAAATGGGGAGCGGATGTGATCCGGGACAGTGACGGCACACGGCTTTCCGAGGATATTCTCCGTTCCGGCTACGGAATTTATTCTACCATTTGCATCATCCGGGGACACAATGAATTTGTCCGCCGCCATCCGGAATGCCGGCAGCAGAGCTTTTTATCCACAGAGCTTGCGGTGGCCCAGGGAGATGCGCTGACGGTGGAGCTGCTTGCCGGCTTCAGCAGGGAACAGTTTGAGGTCAACGAAAGCCCTGCGTCCATGGGCTATTGGCAGGTGTGGGACCGCACGGTCGGGACGCTTCTGGACAGAAGCGAGTGGAGCTACTGCGGCGGCGCCGTGACCATCCATCGCCCGGCGGCATTTCACCGATACACCGTGAGCTTCCTGGCCTACCGCATCTGGGAAGAGATCTCCATGTACAACCATGTTGTCAACCATTGGGATCAGGAACACCTCATCCCCATTGATCCCCGGCTGCCTGTCGCACGGGCATATCTGCTGGAGTGGCTGGACAACTGGTGCAGAGAGCATCCCACCACCACAGTGGTGCGGTTCACCAGTATGTTCTACAATTTCCCGTGGATTTGGGGCAGTGACGAGCGGAACAGGAGCCTGTTTTCCGACTGGGGCAGCTATGATTTCACGGTGAGTGAGAAGGCACTGGCGGATTTTGAAGCGGCGTATGGCTATCCGCTGACGGCAGAGGATTTCATCAATCAGGGCAATCTCCAGGTCACCCATATGCCGCCCTCTGCGCACAAGCGGGATTATATGCTGTTTACGCATCGCTTCGTTGCGGAGCTGGGCAGGGAAATGGTTCAAATTGTACACAGCTATGGGAAGAAAGCCTATGTGTTTTACGACGACAGCTGGGTGGGCGTAGAGCCCTACGGCCCCAACTTCCGGGACTTCCAGTTCGATGGAATTATCAAGTGCGTTTTTTCCGGCTTTGAGGTGCGGCTCTGCGCCGGGGTCCCCACCGAAACCCATGAGCTGCGGCTGCATCCATACCTGTTCCCCACAGGGCTGAACGGAGCCCCCACCTTTATGGAGGGCGGAAACCCCGCCCGGGATGCCAAGCAGTACTGGACCAGCGTGCGCAGAGCCCTGCTGCGGGTGCGCATCGACCGCATCGGTCTGGGCGGCTATCTGCATCTGACAGAGGACTATCCGGATTTTGTGGACTGCATTACGGAAATTGCCCGGGAGTTCCGCTCCGTCCGTGCGCTCCATCAAAACGGAGGGCCGTACACCATGCCCCTGAAGATCGCCGTTCTGCATAGCTGGGGCGCCCTTCGTCCATGGACACTGTCCGGCCACTTCCACGAGACCTATATGCACGACCTGATCCATATCAACGAGGCGCTTTCCGGCCTGCCGGTGGATGTTTGTTTCCTGAGCTTTGAGGATGTGAAAGCGGGAAAGCTCTCGGATATCCAGGTGGTTATCAACGCCGGACGGGCAGGAACCGCATGGAGCGGCGGCGATAGCTGGGCGGATCCCGACCTTGTAAGCGCAGTTACCCGGTGGGTCGGCAACGGCGGTGTGTTCCTGGGCGTGGGAGAACCGACTGCCTTGCCGGGAGGCTGGGGATATTTTCGGCTGCGGGATGTGCTGGGCATCGACCGGGATACCGGCCCGCGGGTCTGCCACGGGCGTTGGGCCTTTGCGGTGGAGCCTGTACCCGGACTTCTGCCGGAGGGCAGCGGGGTGCGGGGCCTTAGCGACCTGTACCTCACAGACGGTCAGGCCCAGGTGCTGGCAGCCGACAGCGAAACCGGCCTGCCCACCATAACGGCCCACCGCTTTGGGGCGGGCTGCGGCGTCTATTTGAGCAGCTTCCAGGTCTGCCCGGAAAATACCCGGATGCTGCTGAATTTGATGCTGTGGGCCAGCGGAAAAGATTTGGAGCAGCGGTGGCTGACCGACAACCCGGCGGTGGAATGCGCCTGGTACCCGGCAGATCGGAAGCTGATGGCAATCAACAACACCGGCGTGGCGCAAAGGGCAACGGTGCGAACCGATCGGGAGCCGGTTTCGTTCTCTCTGCCGCCCTATGGCGGGGAGCTGCGGGAACTGCAATAAGACCGCAGGGCGGGTAAAAGTCCCGCCGATCCACCCGCAGGCGATTTATTCAGAGGCTCCTTAAAACCGAACAAAAAAACATAAAAAGGAGGAATATAATGGAACGAATGGCATGGAGAGGGCGCATCAAGCCCGGTCACAGAGCCGAGTACGAGAAGCGCCACAATGAAATCTGGCCGGAAATGGTGGAGGTGCTGAAGTCCGCCGGGATTTGCAACTACACCATTTTCGCCGACGGGAACGAGCTTTTCGGCTACTATGAATGCGAGAAGGGCATCGCCTTCGCAGAAAAGTATCAGGCGGAAAGCCCGGTGGTAGACCGGTGGAACGACTACATGAAGGATATCCTGGAGCTGGAGATGGATCCGGTTACAGGAGCGCAGCCCAAGCTGGAATCGGTGTTCCGGCTGGATTAGGAAAGGAGATCAAAATGACCGATTTGACATTTGACCGTGAGCAAGTAACAAAGACCATCGATGCCATCGTGGAACGCACCATGCGGATGGACATGACCTGGGACTGGCCCTGCGGCGTGGCGTACTATGGAATTTGCCAGGCATACGAGGCAACCGGCGAGCAGCGCTATCTGGATCTGGTCCGTGCAAGGGTGGACGAATACCTGGAGATCGGCCTGCCGGCCTGGTCCGTCAACACCTGCTCCATGGGGCATTGCTGCCTCTCCCTCTACCAGCACACCGGGGAGAAAAAATACCTGGATGTGGCCATGAGCAAGGTGGATTATCTGGAAAACCATGCGCTGCGTTTTGGCGACCATGTGCTTCAGCACACCGTTTCCGCCAACAACGACTTCCCGGAGCAGGCCTGGGCAGACACCCTGTTTATGGCGGCTTTCTTCCTGCTGCGCATGGGCGTGGAGCTGCATGACGAGACTCTGATTGACGATGCGCTGAACCAGTATTACTGGCACATCAAGTATTTGCAGGATCCGGCCACGGGCTTGTATTACCATGGCTACAACAACATTACCGGGGATCATATGTCCGGGTTTTATTGGGGCCGTGCCAACGCTTGGGCGGCATACACCATGTCCCAGGTTGGAGTTCGGCTCCCGGAGGCGTATCTGTATCCGAAATTCCTGGATGTGGTGGGCAGCCTGAATGACCAGCTGGCGGCGCTGAAGCTCTGCCAGACAGAGAACGGACTGTGGAGAACCATCCTGGACGACCCGGACAGCTACGAGGAAATCTCCGCTTCCTGCGGCATTGCGGCGGCCATGATCGCCAAGGGCAATCCCCTGCATATCAAGTATATCAACCGGGCTATCCCCGGCGTGCTGGCGAATGTCAGCAGCGATGGCAGAGTGATGAATGTTTCCGGCGGCACTGCGGTCATGAAGGATCGGGACGGCTATCGGAACATCAGCCGGGATTGGATCCAAGGCTGGGGCCAGGGCCTGGCGCTGGCGTTCCTTGCCGGTGTGCTGACCTACGGCCAGTCCGAGGGCGCAAATTCCCTGTAAGCCTGCCTTTGACAGAATCACCGCCCCCAGGCTGTGGTATCCCGGAGGATGTTGGGCTTGCCAGGCGGCAGCGTGGGACAAAGGAGGGTTCCTATGCCAAGTGATTATCAGAAATGGATCGCGCGAGATGTCAAGCGGGAGGAAGAAGTCCCGATGACAAAGGCGCAGCGACGGAAAAATTGGTGGTATTATCATAAATGGTATTTGCTCTTTGGTGCGGTGTTGGTGCTGTGCATTGGGAGCATCCTGTGGTACGCTCTTGGAATTGGGCAGACGGATCCGGATTACCAGATCGCCTATGTGGGCACGAGCAGTCTGCCGGATGACACGGTTTCCGCTGTGAAGTCTGCCCTGGCAGATATGGGAGAGGATCTAAACGGCGATGGGAAAACGGTGGTGGAGCTGGTGCAGTATGTTTCCCAGGATGTGGAAACCAGCAGCGCTGCCACGGTGCAGCTGATGGCGGATATTATAAACGGTGAGAGCTACTTCTTCCTCTTGGAGGACCCGGAGCGGTTTCAGCGTGTCACGGGGGCGCTTTCCCGGCCGGATGGCTCCCTGTCGTCAGAGGACGATCCCATAGAACAGCTCTGCTTTTCCTGGAGCCAGTGCCCGGTGCTTGCGGGCCTGGAGCTGGGCGACTATGTCTATACCTTGCTGGGAGTAGAGATCGAGGGAAGCAATCAGGAGCTGCTGGCGGGGCTGTACATTGCCCGCCGGGGCTTTGGGGAGGGCCAATCCCCTCAGTATTCGGAAGAGTACGCTGCGCTGTGGGAGGAGATCACAGCGGGCGCTTAGCCGACACGATTTTGGGCGGGGCTGTCACGGCTTTGGTGACAGACCCCGCCCTTATTCTGTGCCCGCCTCGGAGGTAAGCGTCAAACGGATCCCTCGCAGAAAGGCATGAGATCATAGCCCAAAATTCAAAAGCGCTCTATGCAGTCTAAGGGAGCATTTGAGCAAAGAGCCGCATATTGCGAAAATTCATGAAGTTATGGGACTCCATTTATTTTGCCGGCTGCATGGCGCCGGAAACCGCACCGTCCAGGTCGCCTTCCGTGTCAAAATATTCTCCATACAGCAAAATATAATATCCAAATTCGGCGTTTGAAGAAAAATCTTCCAGCTGGTCAAATGTGGCGTGAAGGGTAAGATAGGTTTGTTCTGTATGGCCGTCGTTATATTTTTCCACTGCAACGGTGTACCCCGCATCCGCCAATCGGTCGATTTCCTCTTGGGCAAGACTGCTTGCGCTGCTCACTTGAACGCCGTCCCGGAACAGCTCTACAAGGACACGGTAGTTGGCAGAATTGCCATATTCCTGTAACGCAGCTTGAAGCGAATTGGACAGCGCAAGCCCTCCGTTCATAACGGACAGATCGCCGTCATAAGTCGATTTCCCATAGGATGAGATCATCGGCGTTGTGGAATACTGTTCACTTTTGCCATCACCATCCGCCGGCCCGGCCAGTATGCCATCGGTAATTTGTTCATGCTGCGGTGAGGACGGATCCTCGGCAACAGTGGAAGGATTGTCCTCCCCCAATATATACAACTCCGGAGCCGGACTGGGTGTAAGCACGCTGCCGTTACGGTTCAAGATCCACATTCCTCCGGCGAGTAAGCACAGGCAGGCGGCTGCGGGAATTGCGGCCTTCCACACGCGACTATGGTTCTGCTTTTTGACCGTTGCGGCGCTCTCAATATATTCCGGATCAATTCCGCCTATGGCATCTAAAAATTCATCGTTCTTCATATCGTGTAACCTTCCTTTTCTAAATAAGTTCGCAGCCCGTTCCGCATACGGAACAGCATCGTTTTAACCTTGCTTTGTGAATAGCCATACCGCTTACAGATTTCGGGAATGGTGTCAAAATACCAATATCTGCGCACAAAAACGGTTCTCTGGGCTTCGGTACAGGTTTTCAAAAATGTGTTGATCGCCTGACTTAAGGCGCTTGCTTCCAATGCTTCCTCTGGATCGTCTTTCCCGGGAATACACTGTTCCATCTCCTGCGTTAACTCGCAGAACAGCGCATGACGCTTCTGGCTGGTGTTTTTTCGGCATTCGTCAATGGCAAGATGTCTGGTGATCCTTCCCAAAAACGCAAACAGATATGTTCTCGGCTCATTCGGGGGAATGCTGTTCCACGCTTCCAGATAGGTCTCGTTCTCGCATTCCTCTGCGGAAGCCATATTGTTCAGGATGCTGTTTGCGATCTGCCGGAGCTTTGCACCGTATTTTTGCGCTGTGTGAGGTATGGCAGACTCATCTCTGGATAAGTAGAGCTCTACAATTTTGAAATCATCCAGATGGATTACCTCCTCTCTGCGTTTTAAGGCCTTCACCCTGTATAGCGGATTGTTGCCTTCAACGGTTACACGAAATTTGATTTTTTGAAGGCACCGCTGCAAATCGCAGCACAGTTTATGCTATTACATTATTCGTAAATCATTTGCTGTTCTCCTTAGCCGTGTTAAGCGAAGCGATAAGCATTCTTTTTATTTCATCGGCAAGAGAGAGCAAACTCTCAAAATCACAATCAATAAGCTTTGTGTTTTTTAATAGCTTTAACCAATAAATACTTTCGCCAGTTTCTTTAAGAGCGATGTGCAACTTAGATATAAAATCAGCTTTGCTGTTTCCGTATATAGCTTCGTTTATATTCGCACCTACGCTTGTTGCAGAACGAAGCAATTGTTTTGCAATTGTGGTGTCCTTTTTGCTTTTTGAAAACGCCTCATAAAACAACACGATTTGGGTTGCAAAGTCAAGGGATTTATCGAGTAATGGACTATTTCATTATATCACCTCTACTTGAATTATATCACAATTATTAACCAATTCCATGCTTTGCGAAGCAAAGCCACCGATTC
>CAYLHM010000003.1:0-31435 GCA_964383485.1 uncultured Oscillospiraceae bacterium | reverse complement strand
TAATCCTGCATTTTGTGACCTCCAATTATTTTACATTTTGTAGACCGCTTTTATTTTACACCATGTAGACCGGCTTGTCAAGGGCTTTGAGGAAAATTTTTTATAAAAATCGCTGTGTACTCAGCATCCACGTGGAATACATCATCCTTCGCACTTATTAACGATACCTTTTTTCGCAGAAAGAACAAAATCCTTCTGATTTTCCTTTTTGTACCCTCATTTCGACAAACTATGACACGGGCCATGTGATAATATCATGTATTACACTTTGGCTTGATTTGTATGATGTGGTGTTGCCTTAAAAAACCTCTTGACAATACTGCGATAACTGTATATAATGGACATATACAGAATTTACAGAGGTGATGCTGTGCATATTTTAATCGACAACAAAAGCGGAGCGCCGATTTACGATCAGATCTACTCCCAGATCAAATGCCAGATCATCAGCGGGGCCTTAAAGGAGGACGAGCTGCTCCCCTCCATTCGGGGCCTGGCAAAGGATCTGCGGATCAGCTTCATCACCACCAAGCGGGCCTATGAGGAGCTGGAAAAGGAGGGCTTCATCTACACCATGCCGGCCAAGGGCTGCTATGTGGCCCCCAAGAATGTGGAGCTGCTCCGGGAAGAAAATCTGAAGAAGATCGAGGAGCATATGGATCAAATCGTAAAGCTCGCCGCTTCCTGCAACCTGAGCAAGGACGATCTGATGGAAATGATGAAATTCAGTCTGGAGGGACAAGAATGAACGCACTGGAAATTCAAAATCTGACGAAAAAATTCCCATGCTTTACCCTGGACAAGCTGAACCTGACCCTGCCATCGGGCTGTATCATGGGCCTGATCGGGAAAAACGGAGCCGGAAAAACCACCGCCATCAAGCTGATCCTGGATATCCTGCACAAGGACAGGGGAACGGTCACGATCCTGGGCCGGGACAACCAAGACAGCATACGGCTCACCAAGGAGGATGTGGGCGTGGTGCTGGACGAGGTGGGCATTCCCGCCTGCCTTACGGCGAAGCAGGTGGGCAGCGTGATGCAGTACACCTACCGAAACTGGGACGCTGAGGAATACCAGCGGCTGCTGAAAAAGCTGGCGCTGCCGGAAAACCGGCCCTTTCAGGATTTTTCCCGGGGCATGAAGATGCTGCTGGGCATTGCAATCGCCCTGTCCCATGGCAGCAAGCTCCTGCTGCTGGACGAGGCGACCTCCGGGCTGGACCCGGTGGTGCGGGACGAGATCGTGGGAATACTCCACGATTTTACCCGGGACGAGGGCCATTCCATTCTGATTTCCTCCCACATCGTCAGCGATCTGGAAAAGCTCTGTGATTATGTGGCCTTTTTGCACCATGGGAAGCTGTTGCTGTGCGAAGAAAAGGATCGGCTGCTTGCTGAGTACGGCATCGTCCACTGCACACAGGAGCAGCTGGAGCAGTTCAACCCGGAAGCCGTGAAATACCAAAGGAAATCCCCCTACGGCCTGGAACTGCTGGTGCAGCGGGAGGCGGTGCCCAAAGGTCTGCCCGTTAGTCCGGTGAGCATTGAAGAACTGTTTGTTTTTATGGTAAAGGAGGCCCTGTAACATGAAAGGCTTGCTTCTCAAGGATTGGTATTTGACGAAAAAATATTGCAAGGCGTATCCGCTGATTTTCGCAGGGTTTATCCTGGCCTCAGTTGCGGCGAATGGCAACTTTTTCTTTAGTTTCTATCCCTGCTTGTTCTCCAGCATGATCCCTGTGACTCTGCTGAGCTTAGACGAGCAGAGCGGGTGGAGCCAGTATAGCGGGACACTGCCCTATACTAAGGCGCAGATTGTGTCCGGGAAATACTTGGTGGGCCTAATCGCCCAAACCATTGTGCTGGCGCTTTCTGCAGTTGCGCAAGCGGTGCGCATGAACCGGGACGGCTTTTTTGATGGCCAGAGCTACGGGGCATTGATGGCTCTGCTTCTGATTATGTCCTGCTTTTCCAGTTCCATCACCCTGCCTTTTATGTTCAAATACGGTGTGGAAAAGGGACGGATCGCCAGGTACATCATGATCGGTATAGTCGGCGGAGGAAGTGCGGTGGCAGCAGATATGGTTGAGTATGAAAATATGGAGATCGTCCGCTTTTCCTTCAGCGGGGCCTTGCCGTTCCTGTGTGTCCTGTCAGTGGCCCTCTATGCCCTGTCCTGGTATCTGTCCATTGTGTTCTATAACAAGCGTGAGGTGTAAAACAAACCCCCTGCAAGACCGATCAAGCCTTGCAGGGGGTTCGCTTAACCGACACTCAGGAGCCGGGACTGGTACAGCTCGATGGTCGGATCGCCGCCGCTCTGGGGCACATACTTCTGCACCGGGCCGCACAGCAGCACGGTGTCGCCCACCTGGGGCGGATCCGTCATTTCCCCATAGCGCTGGCTGCCGGTGACATCGTACACACCGTAGACATACAGGCTGTCGCCGTTTTCATCGGTGATGGTCATGTTGCCGTACTGGGCGTTGGAGATTTCCGCAATAGTGCCCTGGACATAGTACTGCTCCCGGCTGGTCTGGTTGGCCTGCAGGCTCTGCCCCAGGGCCAGCACCTCGGCCAGGCTGGTCAGGGTCGGCTCCTCCGGGTCGGCGGGAGCGGCCATGTAACCGGCACCGATGTAGTCGGCCAGGAGATCCCTGGCAAAGATATCCGGCGCATACTCGGCAATTTCGGTAAGGTGATTGGGGGCGTAGGTGGAGCTGTACCGGTCGGTGATCAGGTAGTAGGTGGCGCTGGGGTCGATATGATCCTTGATCGACTGGCCGTAGTCCCCATAGGCGATGAAGTAATTGCTGTTGCTGCTCTCAAAGAAATTCCGCTTCAGGTCGCTGCCCTGCACCGAGCAGAGGACGATGGCGTTGTCAAAGGGGAACAGGGCTTGCAGGTCGGCATAGGTCACTTCGCCGGCGTAGAGGTTGTAGGGGCTGCGCACGGAGATGTAGCCGCCGCCCAGGGCAATGGGATAGTCCTCGCCCCAGGTTTCCTCGCCCACCTCGTAATAGAGCTGGGCCACCAGCTGGCGCAGGGTATCTCCGTCCCGGCGGAACGCATTTTCCCCAAGGACGGTGTCGGCTATGGCGATCTGCTCGTGGTAACTGTCCAGAAGCTCGTCCACAATGGGGTCGGGCTGGGCATTGTCATAAACCTGGTTGGAAATAAACTCCGCCTCGGTGACGGAGATGTTCCCGTTCGCCAGATTGCAGGCAAGCTCCACATGGGAGATGCCGTCATTTTCTCCGCCGCCCTGGAGATGGTACACGCCGTATTCGTCGGTGAACACATACTGCTTGTGAATGTGCCCCTCGAACACCAGGTCCACAGACCCGTCGGACAGGCTGCTATCGTAATAGCCGGCAAGCTCGCCGGAGGACATGGTGGAGGTCGTGCCGCTTACATTGCGCTCGTAGCCGTCGTGAATGGAATAGACAATGAGGTCGGCGCCCTGGGCACGCAGACGGGCGGCTTCTTCTTCCACCAGAGCCGTCAGTTCGCTGCCGGTGCGGAAGTAGTAATCCGCCACCTTATCCGAAGAAATGGACGAATAACAGTCCCCGATGGCGCCGATAATGCCGATCTGCACCCCGGCCCGTTCGATCATCACCGAGGGCGTGCAGAAGGAAGCCCGGGTGTCGGTGTCCCGCTCATAGATGTTGATCGCCAGAAAGGGGAATTGGGCCAGGGTCTGATTTTCCTCGATCTTCTCCACACCCCAGTCAAACTCGTGGTTGCCCAGGGTCATGGACACAAAGCCCAGCTCGTTCATCCAGTCGGTCATGATCCGGCCATAGGTCAGGTTGGACTCGGAGCTGCCCTGCCACATATCGCCGCTGGAAATCAGCACGGTATTTTCCCCGGCGGTTTTCAGGTAGGTGCTCAGCTCGTCCACGCCGGGCTGGTCATCGGTGTCGCTGAATTTGCCGTGAAGGTCGTTGATGGCGAAAAAGTCCAGGCTTACCAGCACATTTTCCTGGCAGTTGTCGCACAGACCGTCATCGTTGCCGTCCACATGGCCGGGGCAGTCGTTCCCGTCCGTTTGGTACAGGCCCAGCCACAGCAGGCCCGCAAAGCTGACACAGCCGATCACCACGGCGAAAGCCACAATACAGATTAACAGCTTTTTATGTTCCACGAGAATACCTCCACACTTGTTTGCACTATTATATCACAGTCCGGCGGGGAATGCAATGAAGAAAGCGGTTGATTTTCTTCAAAATTGGTGATAAAATGGAAGAAAAAAGAAGCCAAAGGAGAATATTATGGTCGATTTGCACGCACACAGTATCTATTCTGACGGAAAAGACACCCCGGCCCAGCTTATTCAGATCGCCCAGGGCATCGGCCTGCGGGCCTTGGCTCTGACGGATCACAACAGTGTCCGGGGCCTGCCGGAATTTTTGGAGGCGGCCAAGGGCAGCGGCGTGGAGCCGGTGGCCGGTACGGAATTTTCCACGGAGTACCGGGGAAAGGAGCTGCACATTCTGGGCCTGTTTCTGGGGGAGGACTCCTACGAGCCGATCACACGAATGACCGGCGACCTTTTGAGGCGCAAGGAGCAGAGCAATCGGGCTTTGGTCGAGAAGCTGCGCCAGCGGGGCTATGACATTAGCTATGAGGAAGTGCTGGCCACCTCCTGCGGCAATGTAAACCGGGCGCATATTGCGGCGCTTTTGACGAAGCGCGGCTATGTGTCCAGTCCCCGCGAGGCGTTTATGAAGCTGCTCCGGGTGGATGCCGGGCTGTATGTGCCGCCCAAGCGGCCGGAGGCCTACGATGTGATCGCCTTTATCCGGCAGTTCCATGCCGTGCCGGTGCTGGCCCACCCCTTTTTGAATTTGACGGAGGAGGAGCTGCTGGGCTTCCTGCCCCAGGCGGTGGAGGCCGGGCTTCAGGGCATGGAGGTCTACTATTCCACCTTTGACGAGGCCGCCACAGAGCGGGCGGCTCAGATCGTCCGGCAGTTTGGCCTGGCCCCCAGCGGCGGCTCGGACTACCACGGCGGGAACAAGCCGGATATCGCCATGGGCTGCGGCCGGGGGAACCTGGAGGTGGCCGACTGGGTCTACGAGGGACTGCTCGCCCGCCGGGCGTAAACAAAAACCACCAGACGGGCTTTTTGTTTGCGCCACATAAGGAAGTAATTTGTGCCAGTGTAATATAAATTATGGCTGTCCGCTATTTTGGGAGGAAAATATAATGAATCCGCTAATAAAACCTAAGCAATTAACAAAAGGCGCTAAAATTGCAACGGTAAGCCCCTGTAACGGCTGGGCAGGAGACCCTGATATAAGGTGGAAATATGATCTGGGTGTTTTGCGTTTGCAGGAATTAGGCCTTCAGGTGGTGGCAGCGCCAAACGCAATGAGGGGTTCTGATTATTTATCAAAAAATCCAGAGGCACGGGCTGAAGATATCATGTGGGCATTTGAAAATAACGATATTAGTGCGATTATTGCGAATATCGGCGGTAATGACAGCATAAAAATCATCCCATATATAGACCCTAAAAGCATTTCAAATCATCCAAAAATATTTATTGGATACTCTGATGTTATGAATATTCATCTGCTGTGCTATCAATGTGGTCTTTCGTCCTTTTACGGCGATAATCTGCTTCACCCAATTGCAGATCAGTCCGGGTGGCATAAATACAGCAGAAAATGGTTTATTAAAACATTGTTTGATATGTCACCGATCGGTAAAATTGAGCCCTCATCCGATTGGACCTTTGAGCCATCCGACCATATTCATCCGGAAAAGAAAAGGACATATTATTCAAACGATGGGTATCAAATCATTCAGGGCAAAGGTGTTGCAACGGGGAGATTGATCGGCGGACATACTGGAATTATGGAGGTTGAGGGAACTTCTATTGAACTCACGCCGGAAGATTATGACGGGGCAATCCTGTTTATCGAGGATATTCCCCAATTTTTTGACGAACAAACGCTGGGTGTTTTCTTTGAATATTTGGGGAAAAGAAATATTCTGCAAAGGATAAACGGAATTATAATTGGAAAGGTCAATGAGAACGAACCGTTTTTCAAACGGTCACAGGTCATTTGCCAAATCGTTTCAGATAGGTACTCATGTTCGATCCCCATAGTGTACGGCCTTAATTTTGGCCACTCATCGCCAATGTTCATATTGCCTTACGGTGCGCTTGCGGAAATTGATTGTGAAAATAAAACTTTTTCTATTTTAGAAAGCGGTGTGATTGCATAGTTTTGGGGCGAAATTGCACGGATTGGTCTATGTGATGGAATGGCAGCAGACTGAGCCGTGCCGGTGCTGGCCCACCCCTTTTTGAATTTGACGGAGGAGGAACTGCTGGGCTTCCTGCCCCAGGCGGTGGAGGCCGGGCTTCAGGGCATGGAGGTCTACTATTCCACCTTTGACGAGGCCGCCACAGAGCGGGCGGCTCAGATCGTCCGGCAGTTTGGCCTGGCCCCCAGCGGCGGCTCGGACTACCACGGCGGGAACAAGCCGGATATCGCCATGGGCTGCGGCCGGGGGAACCTGGAGGTGGCCGACTGGGTCTACGAGGGCCTGCTCGCCCGCCGGGCGTAAACAAAATAGCTGTAAAAAGTATGGTTTTGCGGACCCGTCGGGCCTTTGACATTGGAAATGCGGACTGAAAAGTGCGGAATACGACCGTATTCCAGCCTTCCAGTCCGCATTTTCGGAAAAAGCTGTGCGCAGCAGCGCATTGGGACGCTTGACGGCGCCCTTTACTCCGCCGGGCGGATATCCAGGTGGTAGTCGATCGTCCCGGTTTCACTATGCTCAACCGTAATGCTGTATGCCAGGTCGATCACGCCCCCGTCCGGGGTGATGTCATAGAACAGGCCGGTGGCACACACGGTGATGAGCAGAGCGCCAAAGGGCATTCGGTACAGGCTGTCGTGGGACTTGCCCAGCTGGAATACCATTTCCGATTGCAGGGGGCCGGTGCGAACCAGGGTCAGCTTCTCCGGCTCTGCCCGGAAGGTCGTGGTCACCCCGTCCAGGCCGGTCAGCTCGCTCTCCTCGTAGCTGATGTTCCAGCAGCCGTCCCGAAATTCCATCTCCCCCTGGGTCACCAGCTCGATGACCTCCGGCTCCTGATCCTGATAGGACTGCCTGCCCCGAATGGACAGGATCACCTTGGTTTTCATTGCGCATCCTCCAGGGCCAGGCGCAGAAGCTCATCTAGCAGCTGGCCGTAGGGAATGCCGCTGGCGGCAAAGAGCTTGGGATACATGGAAATAGAGGTGAAGCCCGGCAGGGTGTTGATCTCGTTGAACACCACCTCGCCGCTGTCCGTCACGAAGAAGTCCACACGGCTCAGGCCCTGGCAGCCGATGGCGGTGAAAATGCGCACGGCCATGTCCCGCACCTGCTCCTCTACGGCCTCCGGGATCCGAGCCGGAATATAGGCCACAGAGGTATCGGTGATATACTTGGCATCGTAATCATAAAAATCTGCGCCGGAGTCGATCTCGCCGCACACGGAGGCCATGGGGCTTTGGTTGCCCATCACGGCCACCTCCACCTCCTTGCCGGAGATCAATTCCTCCACCAGAATTTTTTCGTCATAGGTTCCGGCCAGCAGCAGCGCACTGCGCAGCTCCTCCCGATTTCGCACCTTGGACACGCCCACGGACGAGCCGGTGCCGGAGGGCTTGACAAACACCGGGTAAGAGAATTTCTTCTCCACCTGATCCAGAACCTCCTCCATGCGGTTCCCCAGCTCGCTCTCCCGCACCAGGAGCCAATCCGCCTGGCGAATGCCGGCCCGGTCGGCCACCAGCTTGGTCAGAGTCTTATCCATGGCTACGGCAGAAGCCGACACATGGGGGCCGACATAGGGAATGCCCGCAAGCTGCAAAAGGCCCTGCATGGCGCCGTCCTCGCCGTTTTCGCCGTGAAGCACCGGGAACACCACATCAATGAGTTCCCGCACCACGCAGTCACCCTCGAAGCTCAGCAGGCCCTGGCCCCGCACCGGGGAGATGGCCGCACGACGGTTGCCGGGGTATTCCAGCCACTGCTCCGTGGGCAGGAGGGAATAGTCCGTGCCGGTATACAGCACCCAGTCCCCGTTTTTGGTGATGCCCACCGGGAAAATGTTGTATTTTTCCGGGTCTAAGTTGTTCAGCACGGACTCCGCCGAGCGCAGGGATACGGCGTGTTCCGGGCTGACGCCGCCGAACAATACACAAACGCTTAATTTTCGCATGGATCACACCTCACTGTACATTTTTCAGCAGGGCCTCTCCGGCCCGATAGATGTCACCGGCGCCCACGGTCAGAATGATGTCGCCGGGCCGTGCCAGCTCCGCCAAGCGGGCCGTGACATCCTGGAGGGTGGCGCAGTAGATGCCGCCGGGGATATGCTCCAGCAGATCCCTGGAGGAAATGCCGATGGTGTTCCGCTCTCTGGCGGCGTAAATCTCCGCCAGAAGCACCACATCGGGCCGCTTCAGCTCCCGGACGAAATCGCCAAACAGCGCCTTTGTTCTGGAGTAGGTGTGGGGCTGGAATGCCACGATCACCCGCTGATAGCCCATGCTCGCAACGGCATCCAGGGTGGCGGCGATCTCGCCGGGGTGGTGGGCGTAGTCGTCGTACACATCGGCCCCGTGGAACTTGCCCTTGAACTCCATGCGCCGGCCTGCACCGTGGAAGCTGTCGATCCCTCGCTGTACGCAGTCGCCGGGCAGGCCCATGAGCCAGGCGGTGCCCGCCGCAGCCAGGGCATCCATGGTGTTGTGGCGGCCAAATACCCCCAGATCCAGGTGGCAATAGGGCTTGCCGTCGCACAGCACATCAAAATGCCGCCAGTCCTGGGCAATATTTACCGCCCGCACCCGATTGTTGGGGCCAAGGCCAAAGTTTACATAACACAGACCGTCCAGGGCCTCCACGGTGTTTTTGTCGTCGCCGTTGGCCAGCACGCCGCCGGTGGAGAGCTGGGCAAACTTGCGGAAAGACTTCTGCACATCTGCCAGATCCTTGAAATAGTCCAGATGATCCGCCTCAATGTTCAGAATGACCGCCAGGGTGGGGAAGAAGTTCAGGAAGGAGTCACAGTATTCGCAGCTTTCCAGCAAGATGGTATCGCCCTTGCCCACCCGGTGCCCCGCATGGAGCAGGGGTACATAGCCGCCGATCATCACCGTGGGATCCGCTCCGGCCTCCATGAGAATGTGGGCCATCATGGAGGTGGTGGTGGTTTTGCCGTGGGTGCCGGCGATGCACACCGCATTGCGGTAGGCCTGCATGATCACGCCCCAGGCCTGGGCGCGCTCGAACACCGGGATCCCCGCCGCCCTGGCTCCGGCGATCTCCGGGTTGTCGTTGTGGGCAGCGGCAGTGCGGATCACGCAGTCCGCTCCCTGGATATTTTCCGGCCGGTGGCCGATATCCACCCGGATCCCCTGGGCGATCAGCTCATCGGTGGACACCGAGGCATTCATGTCCGACCCGGAAACCGTCATGCCCATGGTTTTCAGCACGAGGCCCAGGGGCCGCATGGACACGCCGCCAATGCCCACCAGATGGATATGCTTGCCGGGCTTCATATATTGCCTGAGTAGCTCTACTCGATCATTCATAAAATCGACACTCCATTTATATGTTGTATAGCATCTCTTTATTATACTACATTGTTCATGATTTTACAACTATAAAATATCGTTATGCGGCTGCAGCTGCTCCAGCGCCAGGGCGTTCTGGGTTTTGTACAGCTTGGCATAAATGCCGCCGTTGCGCAAAAGCTCCTGATGGCTGCCGCTCTCGGTGATGCGCCCATCGGCAATGGAAATAATACGGTCTGCCGAGCGAATGGTTGACAGCCGGTGGGCAATGATCAGGGTGGTGCGCCCCTTGGCCAAAGCATCAAAGGCCCGCTGGATCTTCGCCTCCGTTACGGAGTCCAGGGCCGAGGTGGCCTCATCCAGAATGAGAATGGGCGGATTTTTCAGGAAGATCCGTGCAATGGCCACCCGCTGCTTCTGTCCGCCAGACAGGAGGGTCCCCCGCTCTCCCACATAGGTCTGGAAGCCCTGGGGCATGGCCATGATATCGTCGTAGATCTCCGCCTGACGGGCCGCCCCGATCACCTCGTCCATGGTGGCATCGGGCTTGCCGTAGCGGATATTTTCTAAGATCGTGTCCGCAAACAGGAATACATCCTGCTGCACAATGCCGATATTCTGGTGAATGGAGCGCTGGGTCACGGTGCGGATGTCCTTGCCGTCTATGGAAATGGCGCCGCCGGTCACATCGTAGAACCGGGGAATGAGCTGGCACAGGGTGCTTTTGCCGCCGCCGGAGGGGCCGACGATGGCCACCGTCTCTCCAGGCTGCACATGCAGGCTCACCTGGTGCAGCACGGCCAGGTCGCCGTCATAGGCAAAGTCCACATTTTCCACCCGGATATCCCCCTGCACCTGCTCCAGGGGCCTGGCATCGGGGGGATCCTGCACGGTCGGCTCCGTGCGCATAATATCCACAAAGCGGTTGAGGCCCGCAAAGCCATTGGCAAAGGTCTCGGAAAAGTTGGCTAATTTCCGCATGGGGTTGATAAACGAGGAAATATACAGCACAAAAGTCAGCAGATCCCGGTAATCCATCTGCTGCTTCATTACAAAATAGCCGCCGAAGCCGATGACCGCCACATTCAGGCTGCACAGGAAAAATTCCATGGAGCTGTGGAAGCGGCCCATGGCCTTGTGGAACTGCCGCTTGGACACCTTGTACTGGGCATTGGCCGCATCAAAGCGGGCCTGCTCCACGGGCTCGTTGGCAAAGGCCTTGGCGGTGCGAATGCCGGACAGGCTGCTTTCAATTTCGGCGTTGATGTGGCCGGTTTTCTGCTTCACGGCAGCCGAGGCCCGGCCCTGGCTGCGGCGCATGGCCATGACAATGGCCACAGATACCGGGATCATCAGACCCACCACCAGCGCCAGCCGCCACTGAATGGTGGCCATCACCACCAGAGCGCCTACAATGGTCACTGCCGAGGTCAGCAGATCCTCCGGCCCGTGGTGGGCCAGCTCCGTCAGGTCGAACAGGTCAGAGGTGAGCCGGCTCATAAGCTGGCCGGTGCGGTTGCGGTCGTAAAAATCAAAGCTCATTTCCTGCATATGCCGGAACAGGTCCCGGCGGATATCCGCCTCCACCCGGATGCCGAATGTGTGTCCATAGTAGGCCACAATATAATTCAGGCCGGAGCGGAACAGGTAGCAGACCACCACCGCCGCCATCACAGCAAAAAAGACCTGATACATCTGCTCCGGGAGCCAGGTGTACAGGGCTGTTCGGGTGATCATGGGGAAGGCCAGATCCACGGCTGCAATGAGGCAGGCGCAGGTAATGTCCAGCAGAAAGAGCTTTTTATGATTTTTGAAATAGCTTAGAAAAATCCTCAGAGGCGAGCGCCGTTGAAAATCCTTGGTCGTCATACAAAATATCCTCCGTTTCATCTCCGGACATTATACACGATTTGCCCGGAAAGTGCAAGCAGGAAATAAATTTTGCATTTTTCCCGTGGATCTGCTATACTGTATCCGGGAGTGATGGGTATGGAAATTTTATATGAAGGCGGGGATTTCCTGGTTTGCGTCAAGCCGGTGGGGCTGGACTCGGAGCGGGAGCTGCCCGCTGCGCTGGGCGGCGAGATCTATCCTCTGCACCGGCTGGATCGGAATGTGGGCGGCGTGATGGTGCTTGCCCGCACCAAGGCCGCCGCCGGGGCGCTGTCCCAGGTGATCCGCCAGGGGCAGATGGTCAAGGAATATGTGGCCCTGGTACACGGCCAGCCCCCGGAGCGGGGGGATTGGACGGATCTGCTGTGGAAGGACAGCCGCCGGAACAAGGTCTATGTGGTGCAGCGGGAGCGCAGGGGCGTGAAAAAGGCCCGGCTGGAATTTCGCCGGTGTACAGCCGGAGCGGAAAGCCTGGTGCATATTCGCCTGCACACCGGGCGCAGTCACCAGATCCGGGTGCAGTTTGCCAGCCGGGGCTTTCCCCTGGTGGGCGACCATAAATACGGCGCCCGGGACGGGGAAAAACAGCCCATGCTGTTCTCCTGCCGCCTGTCTTTCCCCTACCGGGGACGGCAATGGCAGTTCGAGGCTTTGCCCCCCTGGGCGCCTGAATACATGGAAGCTGAAAAAGCAAACGGCCAGCCGGTAACGGAGGGGCCTCATTTGGCCTGCGCAGATTGACGATTTTGTACTTGCTTTCTCTAAAGCAGTGTAGTATAATATAAAAGTTAAGCAAAAATGGATTTCGGAGGAAATGGATCTATGATTCCCTGTTCAGACCGTATTGCAAATGTGCATTCTGATATCCGCGGCCCGCTGTATGCAGAGGCTCTGCGTATGCAGGCCGCCGGCACTCCGGTTCTGAAGCTGAACACCGGCAACCCGGCCAGCTTTGGCTTCACCCTGCCCCAGAGCGTTCGCCAGGCCCTAATGGCGCAGGTGGATCAGGCCGTACCCTACTGCGATGTCAAGGGTATGCCCCAGGCCCGGCAGGCCATTTGCCAGTATCACCTTAGCCGAGGCTTGCAGGGCATCACCGCTGAGGATATCTTCATTTGCAACGGTGTCAGCGAGGCGGTTTCCATGCTGATGACCGCCCTGGTGGGCAGCGGTGACGAAATTCTGGTGCCCACTCCCTGCTACTCTCTGTGGAGCAACAACACCTACATCGGCGGCGGCAGGCCGGTTTTCTACCGCTGCGACCCCAATAACGCCTGGAACCCGGATACCGACGATCTGCGGCGCAAGCTGAGCAAGCGCACCAAAGCCATCCTGGTCATCAATCCCAACAACCCCACCGGCGTGGTGTACAGCCGGGAAATCCTGCTGGAAATAGCGGACATCGCCCGGAAAAACAAGCTGCTGCTCCTCAGCGATGAGATCTACGACCGGCTGACCATGGACGGCATCCCCACCTATTCCATCGCCGCCCTGGCCCCGGATGTGCCCTGTGTCACCTTCAACGGCCTGAGCAAATCCCACATCATCTGCGGCTTCCGCTGCGGCTGGATGGTATTTTCCGGCCCCAAGGGCAGCCTGGATGCCATTGAGGACGGCGTGATGCGCCTGGCGGCCATGCGCCTGTGCGGCAATGCCCTGACCCAGCTGGTCATTCCCGCCGCCATGGCCGACCCGGAAAGCACCCGGCAGATGCTCTGCCCCGGCGGACGGCTCTACGAGCAGCGGGAGGCCTGCGTGGGCGCTTTGCAGCAGATCGAGGGCGTGACCCTGGTGAAAAACCATGCGGCATTCTACCTGTTCCCCGGACTTGACGGCAATATGTTTGATTTTAAGGACGATCAGGACTTTGCCATGCAGTTCCTGCACGAAAAAAAGGTGCTGGTGATCCCCGGCCGCGGCTTCGACTGGACGGAGGATCTGCGCTTCCGCATCGTCATGCTGCCCCAGCCGGACAAGCTCTCCGCCGCCATGGCCGAGCTGGGCGATTTCCTGAGCCATCACCGCCGATAAACCTTTCGGTATAAAATCTCCGTTCCCTGGGCAGGATAAACCTGTCCAAATAAAGGAAGCTCCCGTTCGGGAGCATTCCAAGGGAACGGAGGTTTTTATATATGGATATTTTGGCATTGGTGCTGTCCATCATCGGCTCTCTGAACTGGGGCCTGGTGGGTATTTTCCGGTTTGACCTGGTTGCCTGGCTGTTTGGCGGGCAGAGCAGTGTCATCAGCCGGATCATCTACACGCTGGTGGGACTTGCCGGCCTGTGGTGCATCTCGATCCTGGTTCGCCGGGCGATCCACGGCAAGGACGAGGTATAAGCGCCAGCGAAAGAACGGGAGCTGTAAAAGAACTGTCGTTGCGAACCAGTGTGCGCACTGGCTCGGAATAACATAAGGCTTTTTACCGCTCCCGTTTTTTACATTTTTAGTCTGCCGCCTTGACCCGGACAATGCAGGAATATGTAACATCCTCGTAGGTCGCCGTCAGGGTGATGCCGCCGTTGGGGGTGACGGCCTTGCCGGTGATCTGGCTGCCGTTGATGTTCACATAGTCCTCCTGGCTGGGTGTCCACTCCACATTGATCTTCACGCCCTCAGCGGTGGTCAGGGTGAGCTGGAAGGTCTCGCCCACCGCAATGGTGGCATCGGTGTGGGAAATATGCACCTGGCCGGTTTCCTCGTCCCCATCCCCGTCACCGTTGTCATCGTCGGTCTTGCCGTAGAAGCGCACCCGCACGATGCAGCTGGCCGTCTGGTCGCCAATGGTGGCCGTGATGGTGGTATCGCCGTAGTTCACGCCCTTGACCACGCCGTCCTCAACCGTGGCAACCTTGGGATCCGCCGAGGTCCAGGTGATGTCGGAGGCCTTAATGCCGTCCGTTTCCTTGTACAGTGTCCAGGAGTCGCTTGCCTTGCTCAGGGTGAAGTCCTTGCGGTTCAGCTTCAGCTCAAAGCCCGCCGGAACATCCACAGGAGCCTCTGTCGGCTCGGTGCTGGGCTCAGCGCCGCCCTGGAAGCCGCACACGACCGTGCACTCCGCCGTAATGCTGCCGCAGGTGACGGTGATGGTGGCCTCGCCGCCGCCCACCGCCTGCACATTGCCCACCTCGTTCACCGTGGCCACCGCCTCGTTAGAGGAGGTAAAGATGATCTGGTCGGTGGTGTCGGCAGGCTCCGCAACCACGCCCAGCAACCATGCGCTGCCGGCAGTGGAGAACTCGATGCTGGACTTATCCAGGGTCAAGCCGGTGCAGGGCACGGTGTCGCTGACAGGCTGGGAGCTGCTGGCGCTCGGGGTCTGGGTTTCGGTGTTGTTATTGAGGCTGGGGTTGTCGGAATTTCGATTGGAAAAATAGCGCACGGTGATATACCCGGCAATGACCACGATGGCCAGCACCAGCACGATCACCACGGCGATCAGCCCCGCATTGCCTCCGCCGCCTCTGCTTCGCTCCGGCTGCTCCTGGCGAGAGGGCTCCGCGTGCTGCTGTGTGCGCTTGCGCACATTGGATTTTGAAAACCGCCCGCCCTTGACATAGGTATAGGGCCGGCCCTCCTCCGGGCTTTCACTGCCGGCGGCTGTCTGGACTGATGTATTTTTTGCGCTTCCGCAGATCGGGCAGGTAGCCGAGGTCTCCGGGTAGGCCGTTCCGCAAACATCACAAATTACCTTGCTCATTGGTGAACCTCCGTTCCGGCGCAGCTGCTGCGCCTGAATTTGAACTTATTATAACACAGCTTTTGCGCTTTTGCAAGGGGATAAAGCAGATTTCCGACTGTTTCCATGCAGCCTTTTTCCGAATTTGCCAGATTTTGTCCGTAACATTCCGGGAAATTCACGGAATTTATGTTGCATTTTCTGAAAAAATATTATATAGTATAAGGTAGTATATTTGAATTTGTCCCTTTAGGAGGCGATAATCATGTCAGTACCGAGATTAATTTCCCCGCTTCTGGACGGGTATATGCTTGGGGAGTCCTTCAGCACCCACGACGGAGTCAGCTGCTTCCCGTCCATGAATTCGGCAACTGATCAAAAATACATAGTGAAGGCGGTCTCCTTCCCACCCACCCAGGAAAAGCTGGAGGCGCTTCTGCTTGCCGGCGCTTTCCCCGATCGGGCCTCTGCCCTGGCCTATTTCCAGGATCAGCTGAACAGTCTGGTGGAGGAAGCCGAGCTTCTGACCAGGCTTTCCCAGCAGGAGGGCTTTGTCGGCTATGACTGCTGGCAGGCTGAGCCTATGGACGGCGATGCCACCGGCCTGGATCTGTATCTGCTCAGCCCCTACCGCCGCACCTTGGAGCGCTTTCTCCGCCGCCACCCCATGACCCATCTGGGAGCGGTGAATATGGGCCTGGATCTGTGCGATGCGCTGTCCATGTGCCGCCGCCAGGGCTATTTATATATTGACCTGAAGCCCGGCAATATTGCCATCGGTGACGATCAGCACTATTCCATTTCCGACCTGGGCTTTGTGAAGCTGTCCTCCCTGGAATACGCCTCTCTGCCGACCCGCTATATCAGCGCCTACACCGCCCCGGAGATCGCCGATGCCTACTCCACCCTGAACGCCACCATGGATGTTTATGCCCTGGGCCTGGTGCTGTACCAGGTGTTTAACAACGGCAAACTGCCCTTTGAGGGCCGTGCCCCCGGGGAAGCCCTGCCCGCACCGGCCTATGCCGACTATGAAATGGCCCAGATCATTCTGAAGGCCTGCTCCCCGGATCCCTCCGCCCGGTGGCCGGATCCTGCTCAAATGGGCCAGGCCCTGGTGGATTATATGCAGCGCAACAGTGTCAATGACACGCCCATCGGCCCTCCCGCCCCAATTTTAGATCAGCAGCCGGAGGAGCCTCCGGAAACGGACGAGCTGCCGGGGGACAGTGCGGACGAGCTTTCCACCGACCAAATTCTTGCCGTGGTAGACGAAGCGCTTACCGGCGAGGGCGATCAGCAGCCCGGTGAAGATGCCCCGGCAGATGGGGAAGAAGCCGCCAAGGATCCCGACCAGCCGGTGGAGGTGGAGCAAATTTTGGCCCAGGCCGATGATCTCATCGCCCACGAGGCCCCGGAGCCGGTGGAGGTCCCCCTGCCCAAGCCCATCTTTGTGCCGCCTCTGCCCAAGCCGGCGCCGGAGGAAGCCCCTGCCGAGGCCCCGGAGGAGCCAGCGGAAGAACAGCCGGCAGAGGAAGAGCCCGAAGACAAGCCGGTTCTGCCCCGCCGCCGTGGACGCACCCGCAAGCCCCTGAGCAAAGGAACGCTGGTCGGCCTGATCGCCGTGCTGCTGGCAGCGGTGCTGGCCCTGGGCGGATATCTGTTCTATTTCGACTATTATCTGCAAACCGTTGACCACATCCGGCTGGATGGCAGTGAAAACACCCTCACCGTCACCCTGGACACCCAGATCAAGGACGAGCTGCTCACCGTTGTCTGCACCGACAGTCACGGCAACACCCTGCGCAAAGGCGTTTCCGGCGGCGTTGCCATATTGGAAGGGCTGCGGCCCGACACCCAGTACACCGTCACCGTGGAAATCAGCGGCTTCCACAAGCTCACCGGCACCACCGAAGCCCTGCACACCACCCCGAAGCAGGGTACCGTGTCCAGCTTCACCGCCGTCACCGGCGCAGAGGACAGTGCCGTCATTCTGAACTTTGCCGTGCAGGACACCGACAGCGATGAATGGAATGTATTCTACGCCGCCGACGGTGAGCAGGAGCAGAGTGTCAGCTTCACCGGCCACACCGTGACCATCACAGACCTCACGGTGGGCAAGACCTACCTCTTCCGCCTGGAATCCGCCGCCGGACTGTATCTGGTTGGCGAAAATACCGTGGAATACACCCTGACCGGCATTATCTGTGCGGAAAATCTCACCATCCTGGGCGTACAGGATCGGGTGCTGACCGCCACCTGGAGCGCCCCGGAGGGCGCCGCCGTGGAGAGCTGGACGGTTCGCTGCTACAGCAGCTCCGGCTACGACAAGACCATCACAGTCACCGACACCACCGCCGCCTTTGAAGATGCGGATGCCGCAGCGGACTACACCATTGAGGTCTATGCCGCAGGCATGACCGTTGGCGCACGAACCTATGTGTCCGCCAATTCCGCCACCGTTTCCAATCTGGAGGTGGACGACTCCGATCCCAATCAGCTCCGGCTGCGCTGGGAGTCCGAAACCGGCACCCCGGAGGGCGGCTGGCTGCTGCTGTACACCGTGGACGGCGGCGAACAGCAGGTGGTGCAGTGCGCCGGTGAAAGCGGCGTGATCGCCCCGGTGATCCCCGGCAGCCGCTATGTTCTGGAGATCCGCCCGGCGAACGGCGGCACCGTCTTTGGCGGCACGGGCAGCTACGATGCCCCGGAGGCCCCCGTCTTTTCCGGCTATACCGTCCAGGCCAGCGACCTGATTTTTAAGATGTGCAAAACCCCTGAAAAGACCGACTGGACGGAGGACGATGTGCCCGCCGAGGACTATACCACCACCTTTGCCCCCGGCGCCAGCGCCTCCTTTGCCGTTCGGGTGGACCACACCTACAACACCTCCGCCGACATGATCACCACGCTGTTCGTGATCCGGGATGCCGATGGCACGGTGGTCAGCACCAGCACCCAGGCACGCACCTGGACGAATATGTGGTACCGGGGCTTTGGCCGGCTGAATATGCCGCCCCTGCCCGAAACCGCCGGGGCCTACACCGTGGACATCTACTTCAACGGCGCCTATGTGACCAGGCAGGAGTTTACCATTCAATAAAGAACGCCTCTAAATTGTGTAAATTCCTCTTGCATTCTGCCGTAGAATGTCGTATAATAGACATAATCCATTTGTGGGAGGTTCAGTCATGAACCAGAAGCTCTTTGCAGGATATTTTGATTTCTATTACTTTTTTACCCAAACAAAGTAATAGCGGTTTGTGCTGCAAGGAAAACGCCATTGGTCAATTTGATGCGCCGCACAGGAACCGCCTGTGCGGCGCTTTTTTTGAGGAGAGAGCCATTTATGATCGCAGTATTAAAGCACGGAACCAGCCCCGAGCAGGCGCAGCACCTGATCTCCTGGCTGAAGCACATGAATTTGGATGTCCATGTTTCCGAGGGCCAGGAGGTCACCATTCTGGGCCTGATCGGCGACACCAGCCGGGTGGACATGGATCTGCTGAGAAGCCTGGAGATCGTGGAGTCCGTCACCAGGGTATCGGAGCCGTTTAAGCAAGCCAATCGGAAATTCCACCCCAAGGATACCGTCGTCCAGGCGGGCAATGTGCGCATTGGCGGGGGCCATTTTGTCACCATTGCCGGGCCTTGCTCGGTGGAGTCCGAGGATCAGATCATCGAGGTGGCCGAGGCGGTGAAAAAATCCGGGGCCGATATTCTCCGGGGCGGCGCTTTCAAGCCCCGCACCTCCCCCTATGCCTTCCAGGGCATGAAGGCCGAGGGGATCCGCCTGCTGCTGAGGGCCAAGGCCGCCACGGGCCTGCCCATCATCACCGAGATCATGAACATCAGCGCCCTGGATCTGTTTGCCGATGTGGACATCATCCAGGTGGGCGCCCGGAATATGCAGAATTTTGACCTGCTGAAGGAGCTGGGCAAGACCAAAAAGCCTATTTTGCTCAAGCGGGGCCTGGCCAACACCCTCCAGGAGCTGCTGATGAGCGCCGAGTATGTGATGAGCGAGGGCAACGAGCAGGTGATCCTGTGCGAACGGGGGATCCGCACCTTTGAAACCTACACCCGGAACACCCTGGATCTCAGCGCCGTGCCGGTGCTGCAAAAGCTCAGCCATCTGCCCATCATTGTGGATCCCAGCCACGCCACCGGCAAGGCCGAGCTGGTTCCGCCCATGGCCGCCGCAGCGGTGGCCAGCGGGGCCGACGGCATTATGGTGGAGGTGCATAACAACCCCGCCTGCGCTCTGTGCGACGGCGCCCAGTCCCTGACACCCATCCAGTTCGACGAGCTGCACCGCCGGATCATGAAGATCCGGGAGGCGATCCGATGACGGTGGGCATTCTGGGCCTGGGGCTGATTGGCGGCTCCATGGCCAGAGCCTATGCCAAGGCCGGGCACACCGTGCTGGCCGCCGAGCAGGATCGGGATATTCTGGCTTTCGCCCGGCTCAGCGGCGCCGTGGCGGGTGAGCTGACCGACGAGGCGCTGGGCCGCTGCGACCTGCTGCTGCTGGCCATCTATCCCAAGGGCTGCGCCGAATTTTTAGAGGAAAAAGCCCCGCTGCTGCCCAAAAGCGCCCTGGTTTTGGATCTTTGCGGCATCAAAGAGGAAATCTGCGCCCGTTGCTTCCCCCTGGCGGAGCAGTACGGCTTTACATTCGTAGGCGGCCACCCCATGGCCGGCTCCCATTTCTCCGGCTTCAAATACAGCCGCTCCAACCTGTTCCAGGGTGCGCCCATGGTGCTGGTTCCGCCCCGTTTCGACGATATGGCCCTGCTCCAGCGGGTGAAGGATGCTCTGGCTCCCTGCAATTTCGGCCGTTTTTCCGTGTGCAAGGCCCAGGAGCATGACAAGCGCATTGCGTTCACCTCTCAAATGCCCCATATCCTCAGCAACGCCTTCATCAAATCCCCCACCGCTCTGGATCACAGCGGATTTTCCGCCGGAAGCTACAAGGATCTGACCCGTGTGGCCTGGCTGAACGCCCCCATGTGGGCGGAGCTGTGCATGGAAAATCGGGACAATATGCTATTTGAGCTGGACTGTTATATCCGCAGCTTACAGGACTACCGCAAGGCCCTGGCGGAGCAGGATACCCCTGCGCTCACCGCCCTGCTGGACGAGGGCCGCAGGAGAAAAGAGGAGGTAGACGGATGACCACCATCGAGGTCTGCGCCTCCCGGCGCTATGACATTCAGATCGGAAACGGCCTGCTCCCCGCCCTGGGGCGGGCGCTGTGCGCTGTGGGCCAAACAGGCTCTGCCGCCATCGTCAGCGACAGCAATGTGTGGCCGCTGTATGGAGAAATTGCGGAAAGGAGCCTGGCCGAAGCCGGTTTCCGCACGGTGCATTTCGTATTTCCCGCCGGTGAAAGCAGCAAAAATGCCCAAGTTTATCTGGATCTTTTGAATTTTTTGGCAGAAAATCATCTGACCCGGAGCGACTGCCTGATCGCCCTGGGCGGCGGTGTTGTGGGAGATCTCACCGGCTTTGCCGCCGCCACCTACCTCCGGGGACTTTCCTATATCCAGGTACCCACCACCCTGCTGGCCGCCGTGGATTCCTCCGTGGGCGGCAAGACCGCTATCGATCTGCCCGCCGGGAAAAACCTGGCCGGGGCCTTTCACCAGCCCAGCCTGGTGCTGTGCGATCTGGACACCCTGGACAGCCTGCCGGAGGACATTTTCCTGGACGGCTGCGCCGAGGCCATCAAATACGCCGTTTTGTTCGACCAGAAGCTGTTTGATCTGCTGATGAAAGACGGCCCGGCCTTCCCCCGGGAAGCCGTGATCGCCCGCTGTGTAGAGCTGAAGCGGGATGTGGTGACTGAGGACGAGTTTGACACCGGGCTTCGTATGCTGCTGAATTTGGGCCACACCCTGGGGCACGGGGTCGAGGCCCACAGCCACTATGCCCTCTCCCACGGCAAAGCCGTTGCCATCGGCATGGCCCTGGTCGCCCGCTCCGCCGCCCATCTGGACATCTGCGGGGCAGCGACCTGTCAGGCAATCGAGGATATTTTGCAGCGCTTTCACCTGCCCACCGCCTGCCCCTGCACCGCCGCAGAGCTGTACAGCGCCGCCCTTTCCGACAAGAAGCGCAGAGGCGGCACGGTGAAGCTGATCGTACCCCGGCGCATCGGCTGCTGCACCATTCTGCCCACGCCGGTGGAGGCGCTGGAGGACTTTATCAAAGCAGGAGGGATCTCATGAATGTCACCATTTCGCCCCGCCCTTTAGCGGGAAGCATCACCGCCATTCCGTCCAAATCCCAGGCCCATCGACTTCTGATCTGCGCTGCGCTCTCCGACCGCCCCACCCGGATCCTCTGCACGGAAACCAACCGGGACATGGAAGCCACGGCCGACTGTCTGCGTTCTCTGGGTGCGGAAATCCGGTATATTTCCGGGGAATATCAGGTTATTCCCATCAAAAATCTTCCGAAAACCGCCACATTGAACTGCTGTGAAAGCGGCTCCACCCTGCGCTTTCTGCTGCCCGTCGCCGCCGCTCTGGGGGTAGAGACCACCTTCCTCATGTCCGGCCGGCTCCCCCAGCGGCCCATCACGCCCTTGTGGGAGGAGCTGCAGCGCATGGGCTGCCAACTTTCCCGCCCCACGAGCAGTTCCCTGCTGTGCCGGGGCAAGCTCCGGCCGGGGCTGTACAGCATGGACGGCAGCATTTCCAGCCAGTTTATATCCGGCCTGCTCCTGGCGCTGCCCCTGGTGGGCCACAGCCGGCTGGAGATCCGGGGCAAGGTGGAGTCCCGGCCCTATATCGACATGACCCGCCAGGTGATCTCCATGTTCCGTGGGGGCAGCCCCGGCCAGGTCACCGTGGAGGGGGATTGGAGCAACGCCGCTTTTTTCCTGGCGGCCCAGGCCTTGGGAAGCTCCGTGCAGGTGGAAAACCTCGACCCCAACTCCCTGCAGGGTGACCGGGCCATCACCCGGCTGCTGCCCATGCTGGAGGCGGGCCGCCCCAAGATCCGCTGCAACGATATCCCCGATCTGGTGCCCATTCTGGCGGTCGTGGCCGGGGCGAAGCACGGCGCTCTGTTCCTCGGAACCCGCCGCCTGCGGCTGAAGGAGTCCAACCGGGTGAACACCATTATGTTCATGATCGATGCTCTGGGCGGCAAGGCCCAGGCCCGTGATGACGAGCTGGAAGTGTGGGGCACCGGCTACACCGGCGGCACCGTGGATGCCAGCGGAGATCACCGCATCGCCATGGCTGCTGCCATTGCGGCCACGGTCTGCACCCAGCCGGTGACCATTACCGGCGCCCAGGCCGTGGAGAAATCCTACCCGTCCTTCTGGGCGGAATATCAAAAGCTGGGAGGGAGCTTATGAGCAGCTGCTACGGTGAATTTCTGCACCTGTCCATCTTCGGCCAATCCCATGGGCCGGCCATCGGCATGAGCCTGGACGGCATTCCCGCCGGTCTGCCGGTGGATATGAATACGCTGCAAGACTTTTTGAACCGCCGTGCGCCGGGTCGGAATGACTATTCCACCCCTCGGAAGGAGGCCGACCGCCCGGAATTTCTCAGCGGCATTCTGGACGGCTTCACCTGCGGTGCGCCCATTGCTGCCGTGATCTATAATCACAACACCCGTTCTCAGGATTATGTAAACCTGAAAGCCTGCCCCCGCCCGGGCCATGCGGATTTCACCGCCCAGGTCAAATACGGCGGTTTTCAGGATGCCGCCGGAGGCGGACACTTCTCCGGCCGGCTGACGGCACCCCTGTGCATTGCCGGCGGGCTGTGCCTGCAATGGCTGGAGCAGCGGGGTATTCGGGTGGCGGCCCGGATCCTGTCTATCGCCGGGAGCGCTCAGCCGGACGATCCCCTGGATCCCCTCCACCCCCAGATCGACCGCATCGGCCGGGATTTTCCCGTTGTGAGCCCCGTAGCCGGGAGCTGTATGCGCCAGGCCATTGCCGCTGCCCAGCGGGACGGCGACAGCGTAGGCGGACAGATCGAGTGCGTGGTCACCGGCCTGCCTGCCGGGCTGGGAGAGCCCATGTTCGGTGGCGTGGAGAGCAAAATCGCACAAATTATCTACGGTATTCCGGCGGTAAAGGGGCTGGAGTTTGGGGCGGGCTGTCAGGCCGCCGATCTCCGGGGCAGCCGCTGCAACGATGCTTTTACCATAGAAAACCATCAGGTGCGCACCGCCACCAACAACGCCGGCGGCATTCTCGGCGGCATCACCAACGGAATGCCCCTGTATTTCCGGGTGGCCGTGAAGCCCACGCCCTCCATTGCCCGCCCTCAGCAGAGCGTGGATCTGGAGCGCATGGAGCAGACCGTTCTACAGGTGCAGGGCCGCCACGACCCCTGTATCGTCCCCAGGGCGGTGCCGGTGGTGGAGGCCGCAGCCGCCTTGGCCCTTTTGGACCTGATTTTGGGCAATACCCAGACGGATAGGAGGAAAACAACATGGAATTAAAGGAACTACGCACCCAAATCGACGGCATTGACCGGGAGCTGGTTCGGCTGTTCTGCCAGCGCATGGACATTGCCGCCCAGATCGCCGAAGTCAAAAAGCAGGAGCATCTGCCCATTTTCATGCCCCAGCGGGAGCGGGAAAAGCTGGCCGATGTGGGCAAGCAGTCCGGCGAGGAGCTGTCCGACTACACCCAGGTGCTGTACTCCATGCTCTTTGAGCTGAGCCGCAGCTACCAGAGCAAGCGCAGCAAGGTCAGCTCCCAGCTGTACCGCCGGATCACCCACGCCATTGAAACCACCCCCCGGCTCTTCCCCCAGTCGTCCATGGTGGCCTGCCAGGGCGTGGAGGGGGCCTATTCCCAGATCGCCAGCGAAAAAATCTTCAAAAAGCCCCTGATTTTGTATTTTAAGGATTTCGAGGGGGTTTTCAGCGCCATCGACCAGGGCCTCTGCCAATACGGCGTGCTGCCCATCGAAAACTCCACCGCCGGCTCGGTGAACAAGGTCTACGACCTGATGATCCGGCACAATTTCTCCATTGTCCGCACCTTCCGCCTGAAGGTCGATCACAACCTGCTGGCCAACCCCGGTGCCGATCTCGGCTCCATTCGGGAGATCTACTCCCATGAGCAGGCCATCAGCCAGTGCAGCGAATTTTTGAACACCCTGAAAGATGTCCATGTGATCGCCGTGGAAAACACCGCCGTGGCCTCCGAAATGGTGGCAAAATCCGGGCGCACCGATGTGGCGGCCCTGTCCAGCCGGAGCTGCGGAGAGCTGTACGGCCTGAGCTGCCTGGCCTCCTCCGTGCAGGACAAGGGCAACAACCGCACCCGCTTCATCTGCATCAGCAAGAACCTGGAGATCTACCCCGGCTCCGACAAAACCAGCATTATGATGGTGCTGTCCCATAAGCCCGGCGCTCTGTATAAGGTTCTGGCCCGGCTGTATGTGCTGGGGATCAATGTGACCAAGCTGGAGTCCCGGCCCATTCCCGACCGCGACTTCGAGTTTATGTTTTACTTTGACCTGGATACCTCCATTTATTCCGAGGAATTTGTGCAGCTCATGTGCGAGCTGGACGATCTGTGCGAGGAATTTAAGTATCTGGGCAGCTACAGCGAGGTCATCTGATGGAATGCGGCCTGCTGGGTGAAAAGCTGGGGCACAGCTATTCCCCTCAAATCCACGCTCTTTTGGGGGATTACCGCTACCGTTTAATCGAAAAGCAGCCGGAGGAATTGGGGAATTTTCTGGAAAGCGGAAACTTTTCCGGCCTGAATGTGACCATTCCCTATAAAAAGGCGGTCATTCCCTACCTTTCCGAGCTTTCCCCCATCGCCCGGAAATTGGGCGCTGTGAACACCATCGTCCGGCGGCCGGACGGGCGGCTGGTCGGCCATAACAGCGACTATTTCGGCTTTTGCACCATGCTCCGCAGCAGCGGCCTGGCTGTCGCCGGGAAAAAGGTGCTGGTGCTGGGCAGCGGCGGGGCCTCCGCCACGGTCTGCGCCGTGCTGGAGGAGCAGGGCGCACAGGCGGTGGTGATCTCCCGCAGGGGCGAGAACCACTATGGCAACCTGGACCGCCACCGGGATGCCGCCGTGATCGTCAACGCCACCCCTGTGGGTATGTATCCCGCCTGCGGCGTTTCCCCGGTGGATCTGAGCCTGTTCCCCCGGCTGGAGGGCGTGCTGGATCTCATCTACAACCCGGCCCGCACCCGGCTCCTGCTGGATGCACAGAGCCGTGGGCTGACGGCTGTAAACGGGCTTCTGATGCTGGTGGCCCAGGCCAAGGAGAGCGCCGAATGGTTCACCGGCAAGGCCATTCCCAACACCAAAATTGCGGAAATTTACAGAAAATTGCAGCATCAGGCGGAAAATCTGGTTCTGATCGGAATGCCCGGCAGCGGAAAATCCACCGTCGGCCAGGCCCTTGCCCAAAGGCTGGGGCGGCCCTTTGCGGATGCTGACGAGTCGCTGGAGGCCCAGGACGGGCGCAGGATCCCGGAGATCTTCGCTTCAGAGGGCGAAGCGGGCTTCCGCCGGCTGGAAACCCGGGTGCTTGCAGAGCTGGGGAAGCAATCCGGGCTGGTGCTGGCCACCGGCGGCGGCTGCGTGACCCGGCCGGAAAATAAAGCCCTGCTGCGCCAGAACGGGCTGCTCATCTGCCTGGAGCGTGACCCGGAGCTGCTGCCGGTAAGCGGGCGGCCTTTGTCCCTGGGGAGCGATCTTCAGCAAATGTACCAAATCCGCAAGCCCATGTATATGCAATTTGCCGATTATTTTGTAGACAATAACGGAAGTTTAGAGGACACTTTGTCAGAAATTCTAAAGCTGTGGGAGGAGCGGCCATGAACATTCTGGTCATTAACGGCCCGAACATCAATATGCTGGGCATCCGGGAGCCGGAAATTTACGGTTCCCAGAGCTTTTCGGCACTTTTGGCGCTGCTGGAGCGCACCGCCCGGGAGGAGGGCGTTTCCATCGAGCAGTACCAGTCCAACCACGAGGGCGACCTGATCGACCGCATTCAGGCTGCCTACGGCAGGGCGGACGGCATTGTGATCAATCCCGGCGGCTATACCCACACCAGCATAGCCCTGCTGGATGCTCTGAAAGCCGTGTCCATTCCGGCGGTGGAGGTACACATTTCCCAGGTGGATCAGCGGGAGCCGTTCCGGCAGATCTCCTTTGTGCGTTACTACTGCGAAAAAACCATCTCCGGCCTGGGGCTGGAGGGCTATCGCCAGGCGATTTTGTATTTGAAGGAGCATTATTCATAAAGCTCTGCGGATGGCGCAGGCACTTTGCTTGGGGCCATGGGAAGCCGTTCAAAAATATTTTAATTTTTTTGTAAAAAAGTCTTGACAAGTTCTTACATATCGGTTACAATACGGTTAAGTTCTTGAAGCAAATGCTGTGAAGGGAAGAGTAGGTCCACCGAATGCGTTCAGAGAGCCTCAGCCGGTGAGAAGAGGTACGACTAGGTGCGCCGAACATGGTCCCGGAGCTGCGCAGGCGATAGGTAGTCTGCGACGGGTGCGCCCGTTAGAGCGCAGGAGTATGTTGGTACTCCCTAAGGCAATTTCCGTGAGGGGATTGTAAATCAAGGTGGTAACACGGCTATGGGTCGTCCTTGTGCATCTATGTGCAGGGGCGATTTTTTTGTTGATAGGAGGGATTTTGTGTCCGAAATTATAGAGGTTTCTCACTTATCCAAGACCTTTGGCAGCGGCGACAGTCAGGTAGCCGCCCTGCGTGATGTCAATCTCAGCATTCACACCGGCGAGATCTTCGGCATCATCGGTCTGTCCGGCGCAGGCAAAAGCACTCTGGTGCGCTGCATCAACCTGCTGGAGCGGCCGGACGAGGGCAAGGTGCTGTTCCACGGGGAGGATCTGATGCTGCTGTCGGAAAAGCAGCTGCGCAAGGAGCGGCGGATCATCTCCATGATCTTCCAGAGCTTCAATCTCCTGGAACAGCGCACGGCGCTGGACAACATCTGCTTCCCCATGGAGCTGGCAGGTGTGCCCAAAAAGGAAGCACGGCGCCGGGCACGGGAGCTGCTGGAAACGGTCGGCCTGCCGGATAAGGCCCAGGCCTATCCCGTGCAGCTGTCCGGCGGGCAGAAGCAGCGCATCGCCATCGCCAGAGCCCTGGCCTCCGACCCGGAGGTGCTGCTGTGCGACGAGGCCACCTCCGCCCTGGATCCCCAGACCACAGACAGCATTCTGCGGCTGCTGCAAAGCATCAACCGGGAGCGGGGCATTACCCTGATCATCATCACCCACCAGATGTCCGTCATCGAGCAGATCTGCCACCGGGTCGCCATTCTGGACGCCGGTGCGGTGGCCGAGATCGGGGCAGTGGAGGATGTGTTCTCCAATCCAAAAACCGCTGCCGGGCGGCGGCTGGTCAGTCCCGATGTGGCCCTGCCGGTCTCCGACTGGCCCGGGCCAGTAGCCCGCATTGCCTTTAACGGCAACAGCCTGGAAAAGCCCATGATCGCCTCCCTGGCTATGGAAAAGCAGATCAAGGTGAGCATTTTGGGCGCCGACACCCGGAATGTGGACGGCAAGGCCTTCGGCACCATGCTGGTCAGTCTGCCGGAGGATTTAGCCAAGCGGCGGGAAGTGCTGGATTACTTAAACGCCCATCCGGGCGTAACCGCAGAGGAGGTGCGCTGATATGCTGGATTTTTTAGGTGACAGTGAAAAGGTTCTGCAACAGATCGAAATTCTGAAATCCCAACTGCCCCTGGCCTTTTGGGAGACCTGCTATTCTCTGGTGCTGCAGGTGCTGTTTGCGTATGTGATCGGCCTGCCGCTGGGCGTGCTGCTGGTCACGGGTGAGCAGGGCGGTATCCGTCCCCTGCCCGCATGGCTGATGAAAATTCTGAATATCGCAGTAAATCTGCTGCGCAGCGTGCCGTTCCTGATTTTGATGATCCTGGCCCTGCCCCTGTCCAAGCTCATCGTGGGCACCAAGATCGGCACCGTCGCCACCATCCCGCCCATGGTGGTAGCGGCTTTCCCCCTGGTGGCCCGTATGGTGGAAAGCAGTCTGCGTGAGGTGGATCAGGGCATTATTGAGGCCGCCCAGTCCATGGGTGCCTCCGCCTGGCAGATCATCGTCAAGGTGCTGCTGCCGGAGGCCCGGCCCAGTCTGCTGTCCGGCGCAGCCATCACCATGACCACCATCCTGGGCTACGGCGCCATGGCCGGCATTATCGGCGGCGGCGGTCTGGGGCGGCTGGCCATCAGCTACGGCTATTACAATTACCGCCCCATTATAGAATGGGTGGCCGTTATCGGCCTGATCATTCTGGTGCAGATCATCCAGAGTATCGGAACCAAGCTATCCACAGCCAGTGACAAACGGCTGCGTAATAGAAATTAAATTTCAAGGAGATGCAAACTATGAAAAAACTGATTGCCCTTATTCTCGTCGGTGTCCTCAGCCTTGGTATTTTTTCCGGCTGCAGCAGCAAGGATGACACCATCATCACCATCGGCGCCAGCCCCACGCCCCATGCGGAGATCCTGGAGGTCGTAAAAGAGGAGCTGGCCAAATCCGGCTACACGCTGGAGATCACCACCTTTGACGACTATGTGCAGCCCAACACCGCCGTGGAGGACGGCGAGCTGGATGCCAACTATTTCCAGCATGTGCCCTACATGGAGCAGTTCAACGAGGAAAACGGCACCCACCTGGTGTCCGTGGCCGCCGTACATTATGAGCCCTTCGGCATCTATGCCGGCACCAAGAGCAGCCTGAGCGACCTGGCCGAAGGGGATCAAATCGCCATTCCCAACGACGGCACCAACCGCGCCCGTGCGCTGCTGCTGCTGGAGGCCCAGGGGCTGATCACGCTGAAAGAGGGCGTGGGCCTGGAAGCCACCGTGGTCGATATCGTGGAAAATTCTCTGAAGCTGGAGATCGTGGAAATGGAAGCCGCCCAGATCTCCACTGTACGGGACTCTGTGGCCCTGTGCGTGCTGAACGGCAACTATGCTCTGGCTGCCGGGCTGAATGTGGGCAAGGATGCCCTGGCCGCCGAGGCACCCGACTCCACTGCCGCCGAAACCTATGTGAATGTCATCGCCGTTAAAGAGGGCAACGAGAACAGCAAGAAGATCCAGGCTCTGGTAAGCGCCATTCTCAGCGATGCCGTTCGGGATTACATCAACAACACCTACGAAGGCGCCGTGGTTCCCAAGTTCTGACGGATCGGCGCAGCAAACAAAGCGGAATTTGAATAATTCCCATGCACGATGGCAAGGGAAAATTCGCAAAAATTAGGGAAGCTCTGAGAAAAGCGGCAAGAGCGGACGGCGAGGGATTTTTCGTCAGAAAAAGGAGTGGAAAAGGGTGGAATACTGGATGTATTTCCCCTTTTTCAGTCCGCATTTCTGGCGGAAAAGACCCGCCGCTCCGCCGCAGACGATTTATTCAGCGCTTCCTTGGGAAATTACCGCATTTTGAGCTTACATCATCTGCATTTGCCCATTTCATCCGAGCTTCCTCATAAAAACGGAGCCAGGCATAACGCCTGGCTCCGCTTTTTTGCCCCGGAGGGAGGGGCTTTTACAAATTCAGGAAATCCTTGCGGTAATTGACTCCAAAATACTCGGCCAGCTCTTTCATCTGGTCGTCCCGAATGGTATTGATCCGGGGCAGATGGGCAGTGAGCATATAGATCTGCGCCGCTTTTTCCACGGTTTCGATCAGGCCGAAGGTCTCGTCCATGGTCTTGCCGGCGCCGTAGATGCCGTGCATACCCCACACCACCAGGCGGAACTGCTTCATCTTCTCAGCGGTGGCCTCTCCGATGGAATTGGTACCGCAGAGCATCCAGGGCAGCACCCCCACGCCGTCAGGGAACACCACGATGCACTCGGTACACATCTCCCACAGGGTATGGGTGAATTTCTTCTCGTCCAGCTCGTGGACAAAGTTCATAGCCAGGGTGTAGGTGGGGTGGCAGTGCATGACCACCCGGTTTTCCGGGTCCACGCTCAGCCGGGCCATGTGGCTCATGAGGTGGGCGGGCAGCTCGGAGGTAAACTTGCCGCCGTCTTTGAAGCCCCACAGCAGATCGGCGGTGCAGCCGTCGTTGGCAATGCGGATGATGCCCAGGTTGGTTTCCGGGTCCTCCTGCACATTTTTGAAATACTTGCCGGTGCCGGTGACGATGAAAATTTTACCGATAAGGGGCTTGGCCTCAAAGCCGATGGGGATGGTGCGGATCACCTTGTTCAGATCCAGGTACTCCCCCACTTCCTTCTCGTCCAGCAGGTAGCTGATGTTGCCGCCGTTGCGCTCGTCCCAGCCCAGGCGGTACATATTGGCGGTGGTATTTTTCATTTCCTCCACAAAGGGAGCCGATCCTACAAACGGTCTTAAAATCTCTTTCATAATTCCAGTCCTTTACATCAGCTTGCGGATCAAGCCCTTGATATCCTCAATAGAGGCCTCTCTGGGGTTTCCGGGAGCGCAGGCATCGGCGGCGGCGGACTGAGCCAGGAAGTCCAGATCCTCCTCCTTGATTTTGTCCAGCTTGGTGGGAATGCCCACATCTATGGAGAGCTGGCGTACTGCATCAATGGCAGCCTTGCGGTAGGTTTCCTGATCCATGCCCGTGGTGTCCACGCCCATGGCCTCGGCAATGGCCTTAAACTTCTCGCCGGTGCAGGGTGCGTTATACTCCATCACGATGGGCAGCATCATGGCGCAGGCTACGCCGTGGGGCGTGTCGTACACGGCGCCCAGCGTGTGCGCCACAGAATGGGCAATGCCCAAGCCCACATTGGAGAAGGCCATGCCGGTGACGAACTGACCCAGGGCCATGCCTTCCCGTCCCTCGGGATCGTTCTGAACAGCGTTTCTCAGGTTCTTGGAGATCAGCCGAATGGCCTCCAGGTTCAGGCAGTCCGCCAGCTCCCAGGCAGCCTTGGTGGTATAGCCCTCAATGGCATGGGTCAGTGCGTCCATGCCGGTGGCGGCGGTCAGGCCCTTGGGCATGGTGGACATCATATCCGGGTCCACAATGGCAATATCCGGGATATCGTTGGTATCCACGCAGACAAACTTGCGCTTCCGCTCCACATCGGTGATGACATAGTTGATGGTCGCCTCGGCGGCAGTGCCGGCGGTGGTGGGAACGGCGATGGTGAATACTGTGCGGTTCTTGGTGGGGGCCACACCCTCCAGGCTGCGCACATCGGCAAACTCCGGGTTATTGATGATGATGCCGATAGCCTTGCCGGTATCCATGGAGGAAC
>CAYLHM010000002.1:0-31723 GCA_964383485.1 uncultured Oscillospiraceae bacterium | reverse complement strand
ACCGCCTGTTCGGCGACCAAGCACAGCCGGGAGCTGTTTGCCATGGATACGCAAATGACCCTCACGGCCTATGGCCCGAACGGAGAGCAGGCGCTGGAGGAAGCCGCTCAGGAGCTTCAGCGCCTGGACACGCTGCTTTCCACGGGCAATGCAAGCAGCGAGATCGCCATGCTGAACAGCAGGGGAGAGGGGAGCCTCAGTGCCGACAGCCAGGCCATTATAGAGGAAGCGTTGCGCCTTTATACCAGCACCGGCGGCGTGTTTGACATCACGGTCTATCCGCTGATGCGGCTATGGGGCTTTACAGACGGTGCCTACCGGGTACCCACCGACCAGGAGCGCACAGAGGCCCTGAAGCTGATTGGAGCCGATCAAATTCGCCTGGAAAACGGTGTGTGTACCCTGGGGCCGGGACAGATGATCGATCTGGGGGGCATTGCTAAGGGCTACGCCTCCGACCGGCTGATGGAAATTTTCCGTGAAAACGGCGTTACCTCCGCTATGGTGAGCCTGGGGGGAAATATCCAGACCTTGAATGCCAAGCCCGACGGCTCTGCCTACCGCATCGCCATCCGCAGTCCCCACGACACTCAGGAATATGTGGGTTATTTGTCGGTGGTCAATCAGGCGGTGGTCACCTCCGGGGGATATGAACGGTATTTTGAAGAAAACGGGAACCGCTATCATCACATTTTGGATCCTAAAACCGGCCTGCCTGCCCAGAGCGGGCTTGCCTCTGTGACGATCGTCAGCTCCAGCGGAATGCTGGCCGATGGCTTATCCACCGCTTTGTTTATCATGGGACTGGAGCAGGCGGAGGTCTACTGGCGCAGCAGCGGGGAGGATTTCGAGGCTGTTTTCGTGACGGACGGCGGAGATATTTACATTACCCAGGGCTTGGAGGGCCGGTTCACCGGCAGCGGGGATTATACGGTTTTGAAGCGATAGCGTTCTTATGTCCGATTTTGCAGATAAGCTGCACTTTTTCGACATTATGTGCTTTTCTTGCAAATTTCAAAAATCTAGTATTGACATTTCCGGGGCTATTTGATATACTTTTATCGACTGCGGGCTTTCCCACAGTCCAACAAAAATCATTTCATCAGAAACAAGAAAGTGAGGATTTCAAGATGAAAAAACTGATTTCCATTGTCCTGGTCGCCTGCCTGGCGCTGGCCCTGGTCGCCTGCAGCGGCAACGGCGGCAAGGAAGCCGAGTACAAGCTGGGCATGGGCGTGGCCGTGAGCCTGGACAGCTCCGACACCGGCAACGCACAGGTGGATGCCACCGTGGCTACCGTGGTGCTGGATGCTGACGGCAAAATCGTCGCCTGCCGCCTGGACTGCGCCCAGAGCAAGATGGATGTAACAGACGGCGCTGTGGACACTGCCCAGACCTTCAAGTCCAAGGTGGAGCTGAAGGAGGACTACGGCATGGTCCAGTACAGCGATGCCACCCTGGAGTGGTATGAGCAGGCTGCCAATTTCGAGAGCTATGTCACCGGCAAGACCGCTGACGAGGTCAAGGCTACCGAAACCACTGTGAACGAGCATGGCTACAATGTAGCTGCCGACGAAGAGCTGCACGCTTCCTGCTCCATCGACATCACCGACTTCCTGTCCGCTGTGGATAAGGCCTGCAATGATGCCAAGGGCGGCTCCTTCAAGGCAACGGGCACGGATTTCAAGCTGGGCCTGGCCTGCATCACCCACTCTGAGGAGTCCACCGCCGCTACCGACGATGCCGAGGGTGTTGTGAAGATGTACACCGAGTTCGGCGCTACCGTTGTGGATGCCGACGGCAAGATTTTGTGCGCTGTTGAGGACGAGATCCAGCCCCAGATCGGCATCAACAAGGCCGGCGAGATTACCTCTCAGACCTTTAAGGGCACCAAGCGGGAGCTGGGCTCTGACTATGGCATGGTTGCATATGGCAACTCCATTGCGGAGTGGGATGCTCAGTCCAAGGCCTTTACCGACTACACCGTGGGCAAGACCGCTGCGGAAGTCCGTTCTATGGAGACCAAGAAAAACGAGCATGACTACAGTGTGACTGTTGATGAGACCCTGTATGCCAGCTGCACCATTCAAATCACCGGCATGATGGCCGTGGTGGCCCAGGCTGCTGATTACGCAAGATAATCACACCGGGCGCAAATGGGAGATGGATATATTGAAATTTGGAAAAGCCGGACTTGCTTTGTGCTGGCTCCTGATGCTGTCCCTGCTGTTTGCAGGGTGCCAAGAGGAACAGACGAAAGTGGATCCCATGGGGAAATCCTACTTTACATATTTTGATACGGTCTCCTATGTTTATAACTACGCAGGAGACTCGGCAGAGTGTTTTGATCAGCGCTCTGCCGAGGTTTCGCATCTTCTGGAAATTTACCACCAATACTTCGACATCTACCATGAGTATTCCGGAGTCCAGAACCTTTGCACCGTCAACAAGCAGGCCGGCGGGGAGCCGGTACAGGTGGATCAGGAGCTGATCGACTTTCTGCTGTACGCAAAGGAGATGTACTACCAGACAAACGGAAAGATGAATATTATGATGGGCTCCGTTCTTTCCCTGTGGCATGACTGCCGCACCCAGGCTTCCGCAGACCCCGGCGCAGCCCGGCTTCCCGGGGACGGGGAATTGGCCGAGGCAGCCAAGCACATGGATATCGACCTGCTGGAGATCGATGAGGAAAAATGCACCGTGCGCATTGCCGATCCCCTGGCCTCCATAGATGTGGGCGCAATCGGGAAGGGCTACGCCACGGAGATCGCCGCCCAGTATTTGGCCGGGCAGAACTGTTCGGGCTATGTGCTGAATATTGGCGGCAATATCCGCATCATCGGAACCAAGCCCGACGGATCCGACTGGATCACAGGCATTCGGGATCCCCTGGACGACGAAGGCGGCATTGCCGTAAAGCTGCATCTGGCGGACACGGCCTGTGTCACTTCCGGCACCTACGAACGCTTCTATACCGTGGATGGCGTTCGATATCATCACATCATCGACCCGGATACCCTATATCCGGCTCAATATTTTTCTTCCATTACGGTCATTACCCCAGACAGCGCCTTGGCCGATGCCCTGTCCACCGCTCTGTTCTGTATGTCCTACGAGGACGGCCTGGCTTTGGTGCAGACCATGCCGGGGGTCGAGGTTCTGTGGATCCTGCCAGACGGCAGGCTGCAAATGACCCAGGGTATTGCCGAGATCATGGTAGAATAATCGCAAAGCGGTTATTCTGACTGCCGAAAAACCATGTCATTCCGATAAGTAGCGCACACGGACGCGGGAATCCCCCCGGTTTTCAAACTTTTTCAGTCACAAAATGCGGTTTTCTGCTATTTTTTAGGGGATTGCCACACCAGATAAGCGGGCTGGTTCGCAATGACAGCTTGCTTTATGGGCCTTTTTACACAACGCATAACCTCAAAGCGGTTATTCTACTTAAGTTTCAACGATCAAAGAGGAGGTAGGGATCATATGATCCTAAAAAAGAAATTATCTGCAATCAAGGTTCCCCACCATAAGAACACTGCAAATGCTGCCTCTGTCCGTATCGCCCCGCCCAAGGAGGTCATTCTTCCCATGACCATGCACGCCGGCGCTGCCGCTGTGCCCCTGGTCAAGCCCGGCGATCATGTGCTGATGGGCCAGCTCATCGCCGAGGAGGGCGGAAGAAATTCCTCCCCGGTTTACGCCAGTGTTTCCGGCGAGGTTACGGCTGTTGGCCCGGTGGTCAGCGGCGGCAAATCCGTTACCGGCATCTGCATTCGCAGCGACGGCAAAATGGAAAAGGATCCGAGCCTGTATGTTCCCCAGGTCCACGATCTGGACAGCTTCCTGGCAGAGACCCGCAGAAGCGGCGTGGTCGGTCTGGGCGGCGGCGCATTCCCCGTGTGGGCCAAGCTGGATGCCGTGCGGCGCAACAAGATCCAAACCGTTCTGATCAACGGAGCCGAGTGCGAGCCTTTCGCCACCAGCGACAACCGCACCATGCTGGAGATGGATCACTACATCGCCAAGGGCGTGGAGCTGCTGCGCACCTATTTGCAGGCGGAGCGCTTTGTCATCGGCATCGAGTCCAACAAGCCCGAAGCCATTGCCAACCTGAAAAAGGTGTTCCAGGGCGATGCCAGCGTGGAGGTCATGCCCCTGGATAGCTGCTATCCCCAGGGCGCCAAGCAGGTGCTGCTGTACAACGCCACCGGCAAGGTGGTGCAGGCCGGCCAGCGCCTGGCATCTCTGGGCGTTATCATCATCAATGTGACCTCTTTGGCCAAGGTCGCCGAATACATGGAAACCGGGATGCCCATGGTGGAGCGCTGTGTCACCGTGGACGGCTCTGCCATCAAGGAGCCTGCCAATCTGCTGGTTCCCATCGGCACGCCCATTCGGGATCTGATTGCTGCCGCAGGCGGCCTGAGCTGTGAGGCCGGGAAGATCATTCTGGGCGGCCCCATGATGGGCACTGCGGTCAGCTCCCTGGACGAGCCGGTGGTGAAAGCCACCAACGCCGTGCTGGTGTTCAACCGGGCCGATGCCAAGGTGCTGGAGCCCAGCGCCTGTATTCACTGCGGCCGCTGTGTGGAGGCCTGCCCCCTGAACCTGGACCCCACCAGCTTCGCCAGAGCCTTGCAGGTGGAGGACGATGCACAGAAATATGCCCTGCTCCAGCAGAGCAGCATTGCCACCTGTATGGAATGCGGCTGCTGCTCCTTCGTGTGCCCGGCACACCGGCCCCTGGTTGCCAACAACCGCCAGGGTAAGAGCTTCAGCCGCGCCTATAAAGCGCAGCTTGAAAAGCAGAAAGAAGAGGTGAAATAAAATGGCTGATATGATTATTTCCTCCTCGCCCCATATCCACAGCGGCGCTTCTACCCGGCGGGTGATGCTGGATGTGTGCATTGCCCTGCTGCCCGCTGTGATCGCCGCTGTGGTGATCTTCGGCCTGCAGGCGCTGATCGTCCTGGCAAGCTGCACGGTTTCTGCTGTTTTGGCGGAATTTCTGTTTAACCTGCTCACCAAGCGGAAGCAGACTGTTGGCGATCTCAGCGCCGTGGTCACGGGCCTCCTGCTGGGCCTGAACCTTAGCACCAATGTGCCGGTGTGGCAGTGCGTGATCGGCTCCGTGTTCGCCATCGTGGTGGTGAAGTGCCTGTTCGGCGGCCTGGGCTGCAACTTTGCAAACCCCGCCATTACCGGCCGTGTGTTCATGCTGCTGACCTTCTCCGCAGTTGCCGGCGGTGCAAACCCGGTGATTGTCGAGCTGACCTCCTCCGCAACGCCTTTGGAGCTGCTGGGCAAGGGAGAAGCGGTGCCGTCCCTGCTGGATCTGTTCCTGGGCCTTCACGGCGGTGCCGTGGGTGAAACCTGCATTTTGGCGCTGCTGATAGGCTATGTGTATCTGGTGGCCCGCAAGGTCATTAAGTGGTATGTACCCGCCGCCTTTGTGGCAACGGTATTTGTGCTGTTTTTGGCCTTTACCGGCGATTTCATGCTGGCCCTCAGCGAAATTCTGGCCGGCGGCCTGTTCATCGGCGCCATCTTCATGGCCACCGACTATGTGACCACCCCCATCACCAATTCCGGCAAGGTCTGGTTTGCAGTGGGCTGCGGCATCATCACCTTTGTGATCCGCCACTTCTGCGCCTATCCGGAGGGTGTGTCCTTCTCCATTCTCATTATGAATATTCTGACTCCTTTCCTGGAAAAGTGGACCAGGAAAAAGCCCCTGGGAGGTAAATAAAATGGCTAAAACAAAGAATACTTCCCTTAAAACGATTATATTGCTGGCGGCGATCCTGCTGGTATCCGGCCTTGCGCTGACCGGGCTGAATGTCCTCACCGCCCCCATCATCGAGAAAAACGCCAGCTCTGCCGCCAACGACCGGCTTTTGGCCGTGATGCCCCAAGGGCAGGGCTTTGAAAAGCTGGACCTTGCCGGGCTGGCGGATATCCCCGAAACGGTGCAGGAGATCTATCAGGAAACCAGCGGCCTGGGCTATGTGCTGTGCCTGTCCACCACCAAGGGCTACACCCATGAGCCTTTGGAGTTTACCCTGGGCATTGATGCCGAGGGCAAGATCTGCGGCACGGATATTACCGCTTACCCCGAGACCAAGGATATTGGCGACTATCCTCAGAGCTTTATCGGCAAGGATTCCGCCCTGGCCGATGTGGGCCTGGTGGGCGGCGTGACCTTCTCCTCCACCGCCTTTAAGGATGCAGTGAGCGATGGCTTTCATGCGCTGATCGCCAACGAGCTGGTAGGCGCCGGTGTCAAGGGCGATAATCAGATCCTGCTGGAGCTGCTGCCCGACCTGTTCCCCGGCATTGCCAACCAGGCCGGTGTGGCCCAGACGGAGGAGATCGAGGATGTCAGCGGCAGTATCCAAAAGGCTGTGAAAGCGCTGAACGGTTCCGGCGTGGCCTGCATTGTGGCCGACGGCGAGAATACCTACCTGGGGATCGCCAACCTTGCCGGAAGCAGCAGGTTCTTCAACACCGCCGGTGAGGAGGTTCCGGTTTCCGAAGCACTGGCCGGTGAAGTGACCGCCTGCGCCGCTGCCAACCTGACTTCTACCGCCGAAGCCGACAGCAAAAAGCTGCAAAAGCTGGCAGGCGAGGGCGCCGAGCTGACCGAGCTGAAGCTGGACGGCGTGTTGAACTGTGTAACCTCTGCGTTCCAAATCACTGGCGGGGAGGGTACCCTCTATGGCTTTGCCGCACGGCCCTACGGCTACAGCAACATCGTCATGACCGTGTACTATGTGCTGGACGAAAACGGTGCCATTGTGTCCATGACCGCAGACGAGTTCATTCTCATTAAGGAATATTTCAGCGACTACACCCTGGACGAGCCTGCCTATAAGCAGGGCTTTGTGGGCGTGACCGGCGACAGCTGGACCGGCGAGCAGGCCCTCATTTCCGGCGCTACCGTCAGCTCCGAGGCTGTGGCCACTGCTACCGGCGATGTGTTCGCCGCATTCCAGGCGCTTGTTCAGAATGGAGGGGATGCCCAATGAAAAGCGAAAAGAAATTGCGTTTAGCCATTCGGGAAAACCCGGTGCTGGTGCTGTTCCTGGGCGCAAGCCCCATGATCGCCCAAAGCACCGATGTCCGGGGCGCACTGGGCATGGGCCTGGCGATCCTGGCGGTATTGCTCCTTTCCGGCGCAGTGATCTTCGCCCTGCGCAAGCTCATTCCTGAAAATGCCAAGCTGCCCGTTTATGTGCTGGTCACGGCGTTCTTCGTGTCCTGCGCACAGCAGCTCCTGGCAGCGTTCTTCCCCGTGTCCTACGGATTCATCGGAATGTATCTGGCGGTTGCGGCTGTGGATCTGGCCCTGTTCAACGCCTTGGAGCGCAGCGGCAGCGGCAGCAAGCTGGGAACCGTCCTGCTGGACAGTCTCGTTACCGGCCTGGCCTTTACCCTGGCGCTTCTGTGCCTGGCTATTATTCGAGAGGTTTTTGGCAGCGGCAGCTTTGCCGGCATTGCCATTCCGTTCCTGAAGGATTACACGGTGCCCATTCTGGCACAGGCTCCCGGCGGGCTGGTGGTATTTGGCTTGGAGCTTGCGGTGATCAGCAAGCTCAGCGGCTGCAAAAAGCCGGAGGGCGCCGAGCCCGTCACGGCTCTGGCCACCGGCCTTGCCGGACATGATACGGAGGTGGAATAAGCGATGAATACCTTATTTGCCATTCTGCTGGGCGGTATCCTGGTGAACAACTATGCCCTGGAGCAGCTTCTGGGCCTGACCCCCATGCTGGGCTTGGCCACCCGAGGCAAGAAAACCCTGGGCATGGGCCTGGGTGTGACCCTGGTCATGCTGCTCAGCACGGCTCTGCTGTGGCCGGTGGAAAATCTGCTCCTGGCCCCTTTGAAGCTGGAATATTTGCAGACGGTGGTGTTCCTGGCGGTGATTTTGGCGGTGGTATATCTGCTGGAGGTGCTTGCCCGGAAGCTGATCCGCAAATCTCTGGGCGTGTATTTCCCCGTCATTGCCCTGAACGGCGCTGTGCTGGGCCTGGCGCTGAATGCTGCAGGGGAGGGCTATACCTTCCCGGAGGCGCTGGCGGTGGCCCTGGGCGTGGGCCTGGGCTTCCTGCTGGGTCTGGAGCTGCTTGAAAAGCTCCAGGTAAAGCTGCACACCAAGCAAGTTCCCGCCGCTTTCCGGGGCCTGCCCATTCAGCTGGTCATGGCCGGGATCGTGGCCATGGCTCTGCTGGCTTTCAAATGAGCAAGCGGAAGCTGTGGGCAGATCTGGCGCTGATTTTGGCCCTGCTGATCCTGGCCGGAGCTGCGTTCCTGTGGCTGCAGCTCCGGCGGGAAGCGGGCGGCTATGTGATCGTGCGTGTAGACGGCCTGGAAACGGGCCGTTACAGCCTGGCAAGCGATGGCCGCTTTTCCTTGAACGGCGGAACGAATATTCTGGTCATTCAGGACGGCGAGGCCTATCTCTCCGATGCCGACTGCCCGGACAAGCTCTGTGTCAAGCAGGGCCATGTCCGCTACGCCGGGCAGTGCATTACCTGCCTGCCCAACAGGCTCACCGTAACCGTGTACGGCGGGGACGGGGGCGTGGATCTTGTCAGTTAGGAGGGGTCTTGTGAAAACACGCAAACTCACCTGGCTTGCCCTGTGTGTGGCGGTTGCCATGATCCTTTCCTATGTGGAAAGCCAGCTTCCGCCGCTGACCGCCATTCCGGGCATCAAAATGGGTCTGGCGAATATCGCCGTGGTGTTCACCCTGTACAAGCTGGGGGGCAAGGAGGCGGCGCTGATCTCTGTGGTTCGGGTGGTGCTGGTGGGCCTGCTGTTCGGCAACGGTGCCAGCATTCTATACAGCCTGGCCGGGGCGGCGCTGAGCCTGCTGGGTATGCTGGGGCTGAAAAAGACCGGCATTTTTTCCGAGGTTGCCGTCAGCGTAGCCGGCGGTGTGCTGCACAATGCCGGGCAGATCGCCGTGGCCTGCTGGCTGCTGGGCACCAATTCCATCGCCTATTATCTGCCGTTTTTGATTTTCAGCGGTGTGATTTCCGGCGTGCTGATCGGTCTGGTCGCCGCCATTTTGGTGAAACGCATTCCAGTATAAAATACGGAAACTGTGCAGAAAGCCTTGGTTTTCAGGCGTTCCGTGACCCTTTTTTCAGAGCTTCCATAAATTGATACGCCGACAGCCGACTCTTCCATAGAGCCGGCTGCTTTTTTGGCGGCAAAATGGACGGTTCTGCCGTTCCTGCCCAATTCGGGGGAGGGTGTTCACAGCTTTTTAACAAGGAGCAGGCCGCTTTTTCAGCTTTGGTTCAGCGGAAGATGATATGGTAATCCATGATAATGCCATAAATTTTGGAAAGGTCGTGGGTATATGGTACAAACAGTAAATTTACAATGGCAGGAGGGTTACGATGATCTCGGTTGAACACCTGACGAAGTACTACGGCGAGCATCTGGCGGTGGATGACATCTCCTTCGAGATCAGCGAGGGCCATGTTTACGGATTTCTGGGGCCGAACGGCGCAGGAAAGTCCACTACCATGAACATCATCACCGGCTGCCTGTCGGCCACAGCGGGCAGTGTCCTGATCAACGGGTACGATATTTTTGAAGAGCCTTATGCCGCTAAAAAATGTATTGGCTATCTGCCGGAGCACCCGCCGCTGTATATGAATGAATCTCCTATGGAATACCTGCGCTTTGTGGGGGAGGCCAAGGGTCTGCGGGGAGCAGAATTGGCCCAGCAGATCCAGGAGGTCATTGAAAAAACCGGCATTTCTGAAGTTCGGAACCGCCGGATCTCCACGCTGTCCAAGGGCTATATGCAGCGGGTGGGCATTGCCCAGGCCCTGCTGGGCAACCCGCAGGTGATCATTTTGGACGAGCCTACGGTGGGCCTGGATCCCATTCAGATCCTGGAGATCCGGGAGCTGATCAAGGAGCTGGGGAAGAGCCATACCGTGATCTTCAGCTCTCACATTCTGTCGGAGGTGCAGGCCATCTGCGACCAGATCCTGATGATCTCCAAGGGCAAGCTGGTGGCTTTTGGCGAGCCGGAGAGCTTGCAGAAGCAGCTGCTGGCGCCCCATGAGATCCAGCTGGTCACAAACGCCGGCGAGGAGGAAATTCACGCTATCCTGTCCGGAATGGAGCATATCAGCCGGATCACCTGCGAAACCGCAGACGGTCATACCCAGGCCCATATTGCAGCGGATCAGGAGGATATGTATGACCTGTCGGCTGCTGTGTTCCGGGCCTTTGCATCAAGCGATGCGGTTCTGTACGAGATGACCGTCAAGCGGGGCAACCTGGAGGATGTGTTCCTGGAGCTGTCCGAAAACGGCCCCGCCGAGCAGGCAGAGGAAGCTGCCGCAGAGGAAGAAAATACTGCACAAGAGGAGGGACAGGAGCAATGATCGCAATATTGAAGCACGAGCTGAAAATATATTTTCAAAGTCTGACAGCCTACATTTTCGGCGCCTTTCTGCTGGTGGTCATCGGCATTGGCGTCATGATGTACAATCTGGAGGGGGCATACAGCAATTTTGAATATGTGCTGAGCTTCAGCAGCCTGGTCTTTGTGGTGATCGTGCCGATTTTGACCATGCGGGTGCTGGCAGAGGAGCGGAAGCAGAAAACCGATCAGCTGCTATACGCCCTGCCGATCTCTGCAAGTCAGATCATTCTGGGCAAATACCTGGCACTGCTGCTGGTGTTTCTCGTCCCGCTGTGCATCATCGCAGTCTACCCGCTGATCCTTGCCCAGTATGGCGAGGTCTATCTGCTCAGCTCTTACGGCAGTCTGCTGGCCTTCTTTATCATGGGCGCGGCGCTGATCGCATTGGGTGTGTTTATCTCCTCACTGACGGAGAACCAGGGCTTTGCCGCCGGCATCGGTGTGGCGGTGATCCTGTTCAATTATTTCAGCGTGAGCCTGGCGGAATATGTTTCGGCCACGGCCCTTGGCTCTGCCATTGCGCTGTTCGTGCTGGCCGCTCTTCTGGGCTGGCTGATCGATCATTTGACAAAAAATCAGTACCTGGGCTATGGCCTGGGGCTGGGCCTGATGGCGGTGGTGACGGCCACCTACCTGATCGACGAGACCAAGCTGGAGGGCCTGCTGCCGGATTTGATGCAGAAGCTATCCCTGTTTGAACGGCTGGACACCTTTGTGAACGGCGTGTTTGACATCACGGCCCTGGTGTACTATGGCTCTGTGATCGCATTTTTCCTGTTCCTGTCGGTGCAGTCCCTTGAGAAGAGGAGGTACAACTGATGAAGGTGAAAAGCAAGCTGGCTCTGAAGGGCGGCAGCTATTCCCTGGCCCTGACGGCCATTGTGCTGGCGATCCTGATCGTCGTAAATATTTTTGCATCGGTGCTGCCTGCTACCTGGACAAAGCTGGATATCAGCGCCAGCCAACTCTATTCCATCACCAGCAACACCAAGGTGGTGGTAAACAATCTGCAGCAGGATGTGACTATCTACTGGATCGTGCAGGCCGATCAGGAGGATTCCATTTTGGAAAACCTGCTGGCGAAATACGAGAGCCTGTCGTCCCATATTGATGTGGTGAAAAAGAACCCGGATGTTTTTCCCACCTTTGCGCAGCAGTACACAGATGAGGATGTGTCCAACAACAGCCTGGTCGTGGAATCCGGCGAGCGCTACCGGTATATCAGCTACGAGGATCTTTACGAATGGGAGCTGAATTACTATACCTATAGCTATACCGCCACTGCCTTTGACGGCGAGGGTGCGATCACCTCTGCCATCGACTATGTGGTCACTGAGGATCTTCCCCAGCTTTATTTGCTGGAGGGCCACGGCGAGGGCAGCCTGCCTGACACCTTTTCCGATGCAGTGGAGAAAGCCAACATTGAGGTGAACAGCCTGTCCCTGCTGACGGTTGATGAGATCCCGGAGGAAGCGGATTGCCTGCTCATCTATGCGCCGGAAAGCGACATCTCCTCGGATGAGAAGGACATTCTGGCGGACTATGCAGCAAATGGCGGCAAGCTGCTGGTCATTTCCGGCGCTGTGCCCGGCGGTGACCTGAGCAACCTGGACAGCCTGCTCAGCGATTACGGCGTGGAGGTAAATGAGGGTGTTGTCATCGAAACGGATCGAAATCACTATACCCTGCGCTATCCCTATCTGCTGATGCCGGATATGGCCAGCTCCGACATTACCGACTCGCTGATCGAGGATAATTACTTTGCTATTCTGCCGCTGGCCCAGGGCCTGACCGTGGGCAACACCGGCAGCGGTACGGTGACGACCCTGCTGACCACCTCCGACAGTGCCTTCAGCAAGGTGGCGGGCTATGAGCTGACCACCTATGAAAAAGAGGACGGCGATATCGACGGGCCCTTTGCCCTGGCGGTGTCCATTGTGACCGAGGGCGAGGGACAGATCATATGGTTCTCCACTACGGATTTCCTGGAGGATTCCTACAATTCCTATTCCTCCGGCGCCAATGTGAACCTGGCGATGAATGCCCTGTCTGCGCTGATCGGGGAGCGGGAGGCGCTGGCGATCAGCAGCAAGTCCCTGGAATACAATTATCTGACCATCAGCGAATCCACAGCATCGACTCTGAAGGCCTTGATGATCGGCGTGCTGCCCCTGTGCTACCTGGGAGTGGGTATTGTGGTGATCCTGAGAAAGAGAGGCAAGCAAAATGAAGAAGCCTAAACGCCTGATCCTGCTGCTTGTAGTTCTGGCGGTGGTCTGCATCGCCACCGTGGCGGTGAGCCAGTACCAGGAGAAGCAGGAGCAGATCAAAAGCAGCGACACCGTCATTCTGGAGCTTCCCGCAGATTCCGTTCGTTCCGTTTCCTGGGAACTCAGTGCCGGCAGCCTGGGCTTTCACAAGTCGGAGGACACCTGGCTCTACGATGAGGACGAGGCTTTCCCGGTGGACCAGGAAAAGCTGCTGGCGATCCTGGAAAACTTTGAGTCCTTTGGTGTCCACTTCATCATTGAGGATGTGACGGACTACGGCCAGTATGGCCTGGACGATCCGGTGGGCAGCATTCACCTGGAAACGGAGGAAAGCAGCTACGACATCCATCTTGGGGATTTCAGCAAAATGGACGAGCAGCGCTACATTGAGATCGGCGACGGCAATGTGTACCTGGTCAGCAACGACCCGGTGGACTTCCTGGAAACGGCGCTGTCCGGCCTGATCCAGCATGACGATACGCCCAGCCTGGATACGGATACGGTCATGAATATTCAGTTTTCCGGGGCCGAGGACTATACCATTGTCCGCAATGATACCGGCAGCGACAGCTACAGCTCCCAGGATTTATTCTTTGTGGAGATAAACGGCAAAAATGTACCGCTGTCCACCTCCTTGGTGCGGAAGTATCTGAGTACCGTATCCGCCCTGGGACTGACCAACTATGCGACCTATAATGTCCGGGAGGAGGAGCTGGAGGGCTACGGCCTGGCGGAGCCGGAGCTGTCCGTTTCCATAGACTACATCAATACGGATGACAACGGTGATTCCTTCATCGACACCTGCGTGCTGCACATCGGCAGCGACCCGGAGGAACTGGCGGCGGCCCAGGAGGCTGCGGAAAGCGGCGAAACAGCCGGCTCTGTCACCAGATATGTGCGCATCGGCGACTCCAAGCTGGTTTACGAGCTGGACGGTACGGATTACGCCATTCTTTCCGCCGTAAGCTATAATGACCTGCGGCATACCGAGGTGTTCTGGGCAGATACGGATACAATCACCCAAATCGACATTCTTCTGGAGGGCGAGAGCCACAGCCTTACTCTGGACAGCGAGGGAACATGGTATTTCGGAGAGGAGGAGCTGGATATCGACGAGGTTCTCACCGCCCTGACCGCTCTGACCGCCGACAGCTTCACCGATGAGGAGCCTGCGGACAAGGAGGAAATCAGCCTGACGGTCTACCTGGATAACGAAAGCTTCCCCACGGTGACGGTTCAGCTCTATCGTTATGACGGCAGCCTGTGCCTGGCAGTTGTGGACGGGGAAACCGTATCCCTGGTGGCGCGCTCTGCTGTGATGACGCTGGTGGAGGCCATTCAGTCCATCGTGCTGTAAAGAAAACCTGTGTTCCAAAGTTTTACAGATAAAAAATTTCGGGGCTGCACATTGTGCAGCCCCGTGTATGTTATATCTTATGCAGTTCTACGGTGAAGGTGACGGTGCCTCCGCCGCTTTCGGCCCAGATCCTGCCATGGTGCTGCTCCACAATATTCTTGGCAATAGGCAGGCCCAGACCAAAGCTGCCGTCCCGGCTGCGGGCCTGATCCATTCGGTAGAACCGGCGGAAAATATTCTGCAAATCCTCCTGAGAAAGGTCTTGCGCCGGATTGGAAAGGCTTATGCGGCACTTGCCGTGGCCGCTGCTGTAAAGCCGCAGCTTCACGGCTCCCTCGCCGGCGGCATATTTCTGGGCATTGTCCAGCAAAATATCCAGGACTTGCTGCAGCCCCTGGGAATTGCCCCGCACCACCACGGACGGCTCGATCTCCTGGCTGATGGAAAGTCCTTTTTCAAAGAACACGCCCTCAAAGGACAGCGCCGAGTCCTGCACCAGTCGGCTCAGATCCACAGGCGACAGGTGCAGCTGGTTCTGCTGGTCGTCCGAACGGGCCAGCTCCAGCATACGCTCCACCAAAAAGCGCATCTGCCTGGACATGGTCAGAATGCTCTGGCTGAACTGGCTCCGGGTTTCATCATCATAATCCGGGCTTTGCAGCAGCTCCGCATTGGTCATAATCACCGTCAGGGGCGTTTTCAGCTCATGGGACGCATCGCCTATAAATTGCCGCTGCTGTGTCCAGGCCCGGTCTACCGGCTGAACGGCCCAGCGGGACAGCAGAACGCTGATGCCCAGAAAGGCCACAAAGCTGACCAGGCCGATTGCCGCAAAGCTCTTGAGCAGATTATGCAGGGTGGTTTTCTCGCTGGACATATCCGCAAACACCAGCACCGTACCCATGCGGTTGACCGTGCGGCAGTAGCGCAGCTGGTATTCCTCTACGACCCCATATTCCTTCTGACTGCTCAGAGACTCTACAATCAGGTCTTGCAGCATATCCAGGTCGGACAGGTCGTAATAGCCGCCGCCGGTGGCGATCAGCTCTCCTCTAGTCCCGATTTGCAGGGCAAAATAGGGGAGCTTCAGGCTGGAGCCGGACTCGTTGGGCTGCCCCAGCTGGAAAGGATCGGCGGCGATGCTTTTCAGCATACTGATGCTCTCCTGCTCCAGCTCGTTTTTCGTAGAGGTATAGACCAGGCAAAAAATGATGCACAGCATCAGGCAGAGCAGGGTCATGAAAATGCCCACAAATTTAATACGCAGCTTCTTGATCATGGCTCACCGGCCTCCACTGAGTATCCCAATCGGCGAATAGCCTCAATGCGGATATTGGAGCCGATGTGGTTCAGCTTTTTCCGCAGCAGGCCCACATAGACCTCTACATGGTTTTCAACGGCATTGGAGTCAAAGCCCCAGACCCGGGACAAAATCAGCTCCTTGGACAAAATTTGCCCCTTATTTTGCATTAAAAAGCGCATCACATCAAATTCCTTGGCAGAAAGGCGGATCCGATTGCTTCCGCAGACCAGGGTGCAGCTTGACAGATCCAGGGCGGTGTTGCCCACCACCAGCTCGTCCACCTGCGGCCCCTGCCGCCGCAGCAGGGCGTGGATACAGGCCAGCAGCTCCCGGCTGTCGAAGGGCTTGGGCAGGTAGTAGTCTGCACCGGCGTTCAGACCTTCGATGCGATCCTGAAGCTCTGATTTTGCGGTGAGCATTAAAATAGGCGTGCCGCAGTGCTTCATGCGCATCTGGCGGGCCACCTCGTAGCCGCTGGCTTTTGGCATCATCACATCCAGGATCACCAGGTCATATACGCCGGTTTCCCCATAGGCGATCCCGTCCTCGCCGTCATATACGCAATCCACCTCGAAGCCCTTTGCTTTCAGCAGGGCCTTGATGGAATTGGCCAGCAGGACTTCATCCTCCACGACCAGTATTTTCATATAAACACCTCCCGGAACGGCTTTTTGTCATGATTGATTATACATGGGAAAGTTGAACAGAGACTGAACAAAGGATGAAAATTCTCCCGGCAGTATTTACAAATTGTTTAAGTATTTTTCAGCGACATTTCAGTGGAGCCGGCTAAAATGAAGCCATAAAATCCAACAGAAAAGGAGCATTTGTTATGAACGAAGAAAACGAAGAATTTGAACACAACCAGGGCCCGTACACACCGACCCAGGACGCCCCCGCTTCTGCGCCGGATCCGTATGCGCCCGTGCAGAACGATTACAGCCCCTTCCCGCAGCAGAAGCAGCATCCCAGGAAGAAGGGCAAAAGGTTCATCGGCGCCATCGCCCTGGCCCTGTGCTGCGCCATTTTAGGCGGCGCCATGGGATATGCCGGCGGCCTGCTGGCCCAGCAGACACAAGACAAGGGGACAGGGGACAGCGACGGTACCGCCGGCTCCCAGGTGATGGTTGGCGTGCGGGAGGTTTCCAGCATCCAGGTCAACCAAATTGACACCAGCAAGCTGCTGACCGCCGCAGAGGTGTACGCCCAGAATGTGCGCTCCACCGTGGGCATCACCACCTCTATTACCACCAACTACTGGGGACGCCAGACCACCTCCGCCGCCTCCGGATCGGGCTTCTTTTTCTCAGATGACGGCTATATCCTGACCAACTACCATGTTGTGGAGGATTCCGACAGCATCACCGTGACCACCTATGACGGAGATAGCTATGCGGCATCTCTGATCGGATACGATGAGAGCAACGATGTTGCCGTGCTGAAAATCAGCGCCGAGGGCCTGACCCCGGTTGTGCTAGGAAATTCCGACAACTTGAATGTGGGCGACAGCGTGGTGGCCATCGGCAATCCTCTGGGAGAGCTGACCTTTTCACTGACCTCCGGCGCGGTCAGCGCCCTGAACCGGGAGGTCACCTTCTCCAGCGGCATTACAATGGCCCTGATCCAGACGGACTGTGCCATCAATGCCGGCAACTCCGGCGGCGCTCTGTTCAATATGTACGGTGAGGTCATCGGCATCACCAATGCCAAATATTCCAGCTCCGGCTCCAGCAGCGAGGCCTCTATTGACAACATCGGCTTTGCCATCCCCATCAACGACATCTATGACATCGTGGTAAGCATTATTGAAAAGGGCTATATTTCCAAGCCTTATATCGGCGTTACGGTCTCGGATGTCAGCAGCGAAAGCCAGAGCTACGGCCTGCCGCAAGGCGCTGCGGTGCGCAGTGTGACCCAGGACAGCCCTGCCCAGGAAGCCGGTCTGAAAAGCAACGACATCATCACGGAGGTAGACGGCGTGTCGATCTCCGGCAGCACAGAGCTGGGAACGGTCATCAGCAATGCGGGAATTGGCGCTGTGCTGAATTTGACGGTGTACCGGCAGGGAGAAATGCTGACACTGGAAGTGACGGTCGGCGAGCAGATACAGTCGGCACTGGCCAACGAGGAGCAGTCCAATCAAAGCAGCGTTTTCCCCTGGGGTTGATTTTCAAAAGCTGCAGATTGCTGCGCCGGTCTTTGGCCGCAGCACTCCCGGTTGATTTACCGATCTGAAGGATCCACAATATGAAACCGCCAGCATTCCATGCAGAAGCTGGCGGTTCATTTATGGGAGGTCGTGCTATGATCACGGCTCCAGAACGGACCGGAGCGCTTACATACAGGTATAGCCGCCGTCTACAGGAACCATGATGCCGTTGACATAGGAGGAAGCAGGAGCGGAGAGGAAGAGGGTTGCCGTATCAAGCTCGCCCTCGTCGCCGTACCTTGCCTCCGGGATCATGGTTTTGGCATAGTTCTGGAAGAACTCGGTGTTGAGCGTGTCAACAGTCAGGGGTGTGTAGAAATAGCCGGGGCAGATCGCATTGACGGTGATGCCCTTCTCGCCCCACTCAGCGGCAAGTGCGCGGGTGAGGTTGACCACGCCGCCCTTTGCAGCGTGATAGGGAGAGCTGCCGCAGATCTTGTTGCCCACAAGGCCGTACATGGAAGCAATGTTGATGATGCGGCCGTACTTGGCAGGAATCATTGCTTTCTTTGCCACAGCGCGGGCCATCTTGAAGGTGCCGAACAGGTCGATATTCAGCTCGTTGCTGAACTGATCATCTGTGACATCCTCAGCGGGAGCAACGGCGCCGGTGCCTGCATTGTTGATCAGAATGTCGATGCGGCCGAACTTCGCCAGCACTGCATCAACGGCAGCCTCCACATTCTCGGTACTTGTGACATCGCAGACAAGGCCCATGGCTTTCACGCCATATTCACGCTCCAGCATTGCGGCGTTTTCCTCGACCTTTTCCTTGCGGCGGGCGAGGCAGACAATGTTGCAGCCCTGGTTTGCAAGGGCCTTTGCCATTTGAACGCCAAGGCCGGTGGAGCATCCGGTCACGATTGCAACATTTCCGGTGAGATCAAAATAATTTTTCATTTACATTCCTCCATTATTTGGTTTTTTACCTTACATATGTATTATATCACCGAATTTGCATCTGTCAAGGATCTTTCCCCAAAAAGCGCATGAAAAATTCGCTTATGGGAACATCTAAAGACACAGGGGCGACCTGGCAGCAAGAGCTTCCCAAAGTTTCTGCCGGGAGCCATCGCTTCCCGGCAGCTTTTTTACAAATCCAGCTTCTTTTCCACCTTGTCGGCCACCTGTTCGGCGGCATCCTCCACCTTATAGGCAGCCTTGGTGACCATTTTCCGGGCCTTGCTCTGCTGGGGCAGCATCGCCACCGCCACTGCGCCGGCAGCCAGACCCAGGCCCATGCTGATGGCCCAACCCTTCATATCCATAATTCTCACCCCTTTCCTCCTTTAGTATGCCCGAAAATTTCAAAATCGACCGGAAAAGTTCTTTTTCCACCCTTGAAGCAGAACACATTTCGTGGTATAATAATGATATATAAAAGAGGAGGGAGCCCTATGTCCATTGATGCTCTGCACAGCCGTATTCGCAAGCTGAAAAGCCCCATCGTTCTGGATCTTTCCGTGGATCCCGGCACACTGCCGCCCATTCTGCTGGAGCAGGAGCCGAACCAAGCCGCCGCCTATGGCCGCTTTTGCCGGGAGCTGATGCAGTCCCTGGGGGAGCTGGTACCGGCGCTGCGTTTCTCCTTTGGACAGTTTGCGCTGATGGGGGAGGAGGGACTTTCCCTGCTGCGCAGTCTGCTCCGGGAGGCCGGGGAGCTGGGCTACTATGTCCTGCTGGACAGCCCGGAGATCCTGTCACCCCTGTCCGCAGAGCTGACGGCCCGGCAGATTTTTGGAGATGAGGCATTTTTCTGTGACGGTCTGGTGCTTTCGCCCTATATCGGCAGCGATGCGGTGAAGCCTTTTTTGCCCTACTGTGCGGAAAAGCAAAAAAATGTTTTTGTAATTTTGCGCTCTGCCAACAAATCCGCGCTGGAGCTTCAGGACCTGCTCACCGGCTCCCGCCATGTCCACGATGCGGCGGCAGAGATGGTCAGCCGCCTTGGAGAAAAGATACTGGGCAAATGCGGATACAGCCAAATCGGCGGCACGGTCAGTGCCGGGAAGCCCGGATATCTGACGACCCTGCGGAAAAAGCATGACCGTGTGTTCCTGATGGTGGACGGGCTGGAATATTCCAGCGGGAACTTCAAAAATGCAAGCCTGGCCTTCGACCGCTTCGGCTACGGTGCGGTGGTTTGCGTGGGCACCTCTGTCACAGCAGCGTGGCAGGAAGCGGGCGGCTCCGGGGCGGACTATTTGGCGCAGGCGCTTGAGAGCGTGAAACGGGTGCGCAGGAATATCCGAAGCTATGTGACCATTCTATAAAAGGAGTAATGGATGCTGCAAATCTATGGTACACTCCTGTGCAAGGACTGCCGGGACTGCCTGGAGGCGTTGGATGATCGCCAAATTCCCTATACCTTCTTGGACATCACCGGGGAGCTTGCGCATTTGAAGGCGTTTTTAGCCATCCGGGATGGGGAACCGCTGTTTGATGCCGTCCGCCAGGCGGGGAAAATCGGTATTCCCTGTATTGTGGACGAACAGGGGAAAGTGTCCCTGAACTGGAAAGAATATGTAAGATCAGGCGATGCCTGATCTCAGTGAAGGCGGTGGATTTCCCTGCGCATCCGGCCGGTAAGGGCGCCTCGGCCCTCCAGTTCGCCGTTTGCATCGTCTCCGCCGGTGCCATCGTTGGTTCCACCGCTGGTTCCGTTGTTGGTTCCATCGTTGGAGCCATCGTCGGTGCCGTCGTTGGTTCCATCGTTGGTGCTGCCATTGCTTTCACTGGGCTTCGAGCTGTCCTGGCTGGGGTCTGTGCTGGGCCTGGTCGCCTGGGAAGTACTGGGTCTTGGGCTGACGGTGGTGCTGGGCTTCGTGGTTTCGCCGTTACTGCCGTCTCTGCAAGCCGACAGCAGGCAGGCCAGCAGCGCCAGCAGTAAGAATAGTTTTTTCATTGCATGGTCCTCCTTTTTTGTTCTGCAAGCATAGTATGGCCCCTTTTGAAAAAATTTTGCATTACTATTTTTGGAAATACGCCGGATATGCCCGGCGTTTTTTTCGGCACCAACACAAAAATTTCATAATGCAATGATTGATTATCGTTACAAAATGTGATATAATGTAACCAATCCTATACCCGGAGGCGTTCGTGATGGACTATACGGCATATCAGGCCAAATTATCGGCAAACCTGCCGGGAATAGAACTGCTTTTTAACGAGCCCATGTGGAAGCACACATCCTTTCGCATTGGCGGAAATGCCGAGGTCATGGCTTTTCCCCACAGTGTGGAGGAAGTATCGGCCCTCCTGCGCCTGGAACCCCAGGCGGCGATCTTAGGCGCCGGTACCAATGTGCTGGCCCCGGATCAGGGCCTTCCGGGGCTTGTGATCTGCCTGAAGGACGGTTTAGACGGTATGGAGCAGCCGGACGGTACCCATATCCGGGTGCTTTCCGGCGTGACCATGAGCCGCATGGCGGTGTATGCCGTCAACCTGGGGCTGAGCGGCCTGGAGTTTGCCCACGGCATTCCCGGCAGCGTGGGCGGCGGCATCTATATGAACGCCGGCGCCTATGGCTCTGAGATGAAAGATGTGTGTGAGCGAGTGGAAACCGTAGATCGGCAGGGAAATTTGCAGATCTTTTCCGCCGAAGAAATGGGCTTTTCCTACCGCCACAGCCGCCTGGAGGACAGCGGCAGCGTGGTGACGGCGGCGGTTTTCCGCCTAAAGCCTGCTCCTCGTGATGAGATCCGCCAAAAAATGCGGGAGCTGATGGCCAAGCGCAGCGCTTCCCAGCCCTTGGAGCTGCCCTCTGCCGGGTCTGCCTTTAAGCGGCCGGCAGGCGGTTATGCGGCGGCGCTGATCGATCAGGCCGGGCTGAAAGGCTTTCAAATCGGCGGTGCGGCCATTTCCGAAAAGCACGCCGGTTTTGCCGTCAATCTGGGCGGGGCCACAGCCGAAGATGTTCGCAAGCTCTTGTCCGCCGTGTCCGACCGTGTATTTGAACATTCCGGCATTCGTTTGGAGCCGGAGATCCGCATTTGGTAAGGAGGGATTGCGCATGGCAGCTTCCTTTTCCGCTTCGGCAAAAGCAGAGATCTGCCGTGAGATCCCGTCAAAAAAATGCTGCCTTTTGGCGGAATGCTTCGGTATCCTGCTGTACTGCAACAGCTTTGGAGCCGAGCGCATCCGCATCGTCACCGAAAGCCGGGAGCTTGCGGCTATGCTCCCCAAGCTGTTCAAAAAGACCTTTTCCATGAGCTTTGACATTCTGCCGGAGGAACAGGCCGCCGGAAAGCTGGTGGCGCAGATGACCGATCCGGCAAAAATCGCCGCCATTATGGAGGCTTTTGGCTTTGATGCCGGGGACACCCTGGCGCTGCAGGTCAATATGCCCATTGTGGAGGAGTGCTGCTGCAAGGCGGCGTTCCTGCGTGGCGCTTTTCTGGCCGGGGGCTCCGTCACCGACCCGGCAAAGAGCTATCACTTAGAGCTGGTTACCACGCATCGCTCGGTGGCCCGGCAGACCTATGCTCTGATCGAGGATGCCCTGGGCTTTTATCCGAAAATCACCCAGCGCGGCGGCGGCCAGGTGCTGTATCTCAAGCAGAGCGACCGTGTTTCGGACTTCCTGACCTATCTGGGTGCGCCGGTGGCGGCCATGGGCGTGATGGAGGCCAAACTGGAGCGGGAGATGAACAACAAGGTCAACCGCCGCTGCAACTGTGACGATGCCAACACCTCCAAGGTGGTAGATGCCGCCCAGGAGCAGCTTGCGGCCATTCGCAGTCTGCAATCTGGCGCCGCTTTGGAGCATCTGCCCGAAAAAATACAGCTTGCGGCCAAGGCCAGGCTGGAAAATCCCGAAGCATCTTTATCGGAGCTTGCGGCCATGATGGAGCCGCCCATTACCAAATCCGCCATGAGCCACCGGCTGCAAAAGCTGGTGCAGCTATCCAAGGAGAACCATTCATGAGCTTTGTACATCTTCATGTTCATACGGAATACAGCCTCCTGGACGGCGCCTGCCGCATTGCCGGCATCATGGATCGGATCAAGGAGCTGGGGCAAACGGCTGTCGCCATCACCGACCACGGGGTGATGTACGGCTGTATCGACTTCTACAAGGCCGGGAAGGCCGCCGGTGTCAAGCCCATCATCGGCTGCGAGGTCTATGTGGCCCGGCGGCAGATGTCCGACCGGGTACACGGCATTGACAACGATCCATACCATCTGGTGCTGCTGTGCGAAAATCGCAAGGGATACGAAAACCTGTGCTATATGGTTTCAGAGGCTTTTATCCACGGCTTCTACGGCAAGCCCCGGATCGACCTGAGCCTGCTGGAGCAGTACCACGAGGGCCTTATCGCCCTGTCCGCCTGCCTGGCCGGTGCCATCCCTCAGCACCTGATGAACGAGGATTACCAGGCGGCCAAGGACTATGCCCTGAATTTGTCCCGCATTTTCGGCCCGGAGCATTTTTATCTGGAGCTTCAGGATCACGGGATCGAGGAGCAGCGGGCCGTGAACCAGGGCATTCTGCGCCTGGCACGGGAAACCGGCCTGCCCCTGGTGGTCACCAACGATGCCCATTATCTGCGCAAGGAAGACGCCAAGATGCAGGATGTGCTGCTGTGCATTCAGACCGGCAAAACCGTGGACGATCCCAACCGCATGAAATTCCAGACCGAGGAATTTTACCTGAAAAGCGAAGAGGAGCTGCGCACGCTGTTCCCGAATTGCGACGAGGCCTTTGAAAACACTGCCAAGATCGCCGATATGTGCAACCTAGAGTTTACCTTTCATGAATACCACCTGCCGGCTTTTCCCGTGCCTGAGGGCTATACCAACGAGGAATTTTTCCGCAAGCTGTGCTACGACGGTTTCCGGGAGCGTTATGCCGACCCGCCCCAGAGCTATGTGGATCGGCTGGAATACGAAATCGGGATCATCAGCCGCATGGGCTATGTGAACTACTACCTGATCGTGTGGGATTTTATCCGCTATGCCAAGGAGTCCGGGATCCCGGTGGGGCCGGGGCGAGGCTCCGGCGCTGCCTCCATTGCGGCCTACTGTATGCACATTACAGAAGTGGATCCCATGAAGTACGCCCTGATCTTCGAGCGCTTTCTCAACCCGGAGCGGGTGAGCATGCCGGATTTTGATACGGATTTCTGCCAGGAGCGCCGGGGCGAGGTCATTGAATATGTCATGCGCAAGTACGGTGCCGACCATGTGGCCCAGATCGCCACCTTTGGCACCATGGCCGCCCGGGGTGCCATCCGGGATGTGGGCCGGGCGCTGAATTTCAGCTATGCCGAGACCGATGTGGTCGCCAAGCTGGTGCCCACCATGCCCCTGCACATCACCCTGAAGGAGGCGCTGGAGGTTTCTCCCAGGCTCAAGGAGATGTATGACGGCGATCCCAGGGTGCAAAACCTCATCAACACTGCTATGAGCCTGGAGGGAATGCCCCGCAACACCTCCACCCATGCCGCCGGTGTGGTCATTACCGCAAATCCGGTGTACACCTATGTGCCCCTTTCCTGCAATGACGATACCATTGTAACCCAGTACACCATGACCACCATCGAGGAGCTGGGCCTGCTGAAAATGGATTTCCTGGGCCTGCGGAACCTGACGGTCATTCAGGATGCCGAGCGGCAAATTCAGCAGTTTGATCCGGCCTTTTCCATGGCCAACCTGCCGGACGATGACCGGGAAACCTTTGCCATGGTGGCCGAGGGCAAGACCCAGGGCGTGTTCCAGCTGGAGTCTGCCGGTATGACCGGGGTGTGCATCAACATGAAGCCCACCTCCATCGAAGATTTCACCGCCATTGTGGCCCTGTACCGCCCGGGCCCCATGGACTCCATCCCCAAATTCATCGACTGCAAGCTGCACCCGGAAAAGGTGCGCTATAAAACGCCTCTGCTGGAGCCGATCCTCAAGGTGACCTACGGCTGCATCGTGTATCAGGAGCAGGTCATTGAAATCTTCCGCTCTCTGGCGGGCTACTCCATGGGCCAGGCCGACAATATCCGCCGGGCCATCTCCAAGAAGAAGCAAAAGGTCATCGATGCCGAGCGGCAGACCTTCGTCTACGGCGATCCCGCCCAGAGCATCGACGGCTGCGTGAAGCGGGGCGTGAACGAGGCGGCGGCCCAATCCATTTACGATGAGATCGTGGATTTTGCCAACTACGCCTTCAACAAGGCCCATGCGGTATGCTATGCGGTTGTGTCCTATCAGACGGCGTACCTGAAATGCCACTATCCACGGCAGTACATGGCGGCGCTGATGACCTCCGTGCTGGACTCTGCCGAGAAGATCTCCGGCTATATTGCCGAGTGCAAGGAGCTGAATATCCCGGTTCTGCCGCCGGATATCAATCATTCCAACGACCACTTTACCGTGGACGGCAGCGCGATCCGCTTTGGCCTGGGTGCCGTGAAGAATATCGGCCACGGCCTGATCCGCAATGTGGAGCAGAAGCGCCAGGAGGGCGGCCCGTTCCGCTCCCTGGAGGATTTTATCCAGCGCATGGGCGAGGGCGAGCTGAACAAGCGGGCTGTGGAAAACTTTATCAAATGCGGCGCCATGGACTGCTTTGGCCGCCACCGCAGTGAGCTGCTGGCGGTTTATGAGCAGGTCATGGATCATGTAAGCAGCACCCGGAAGAAAAATCTGGAGGGACAGCTGGGCCTGTTTGCCATGCTGGACGGCGGCGATGAGATTTCCGAGCTGCCCATTCCCACGCTGCCGGAGCTGAGCAAGGCGGAGCTTATGTCCATGGAGAAGGAGACCACGGGGATCTACCTGTCCGGCCACCCCATGGACGACTACCGCAAATATCTGCGGGGCAGCAATGTGGTGCCCATGGCTGCGCTGATGGGGGAGGACTGCTCTTATGCCGATGATGCCATTGTCAGTGTGGCCGGCATCGTCCAGACCGTGAAGATGAAAACCACCCGGAACAACTCCATGATGGCCTATGTCACCGTGGAGGACGATACTGCCTCCATGGAAATGCTGGCCTTTTCCAATGTGATCAGCCAGTTCGGCGGATACCTGCGGGAGAACAGCGCCGTGGTTATCACCGGGCGGCTGTCCATTCGGGACGATAAGGATCCCCAAATCGTCATCAACCGGGTGCGGCCCCTGTCCGACTACGCCGAGGGCCTGACCCAGCCCCAGGCGGATAAGGCCGGAAAGCTCTACCTGCAGCTTCCGGGGGAGGATCACCCGGCATACCGCAAGGTCAAGGCCATTTTGAATATGTTCCCCGGGGAAAAGCCGGTGGTTCTGTACTTTGCCGATACCAAGGTTCGCCGGGGTACCCATGCGGATTTCGAGGAAATCATGCTGGGCGAGCTGAAAGAGCTGCTCGGCAGCGCCAATGTGGTATTAAAATAATTTTTAGAAAGGGGGCAAGGCTGTGCGCAAAAAATGGCTGATTTTCCTGTTTGCGCTGTCCCTGCTTCTGTCGGGGTGCAGCCTGCAAACCTTTGAGCAGCTCTATGACCTGCCCAAGCGCTCCCAGGCGTATATGAATTTGCAGTCTGTGATCGACAAAGCCATGGTGGACCGGGAATACAGCGCCCCCACCTCCGGCGACAACCAGCAGACCGTGCAGATGGCCGATCTGGACGGCGACGGTCAGGAGGAATATATTCTTTTTGCCAAGGACACCTCCGAGCGGCCCCTGAAGATCCTGATCTTTGCCGGCGATGGCGAGGAATATGTGCTGGTGGATACCGTGGAGAGCATCGGCGTCAGCTTTGACCGGGTGGACTATGTGCAGATGGACGGCGTTTCCGGTTTGGAAATGGTTGTGAGCTACAAGGTCAGCGACCAGGTCATGCGTTCCGTTTCGGTATATACCCTGGTTCAAGGGGAAACCCAATCCCTGCTCAGTGTGAACTGCAGCCGCTTTGTCTGCCGGGATTTCAATGGGGACGGGCGCAGTTCCCTGCTCATTTTCCGCAGTGCGGAAGGGGCAGAGGAGGGCCTTGCCGAGCTATATGGCCTCGAGGGCAGCGAGGTGGAGCATTCCGCCGCCGTGCCCATGTCCGTGCCGGTGGACCAGATCCGCCGGGTCACCGTTGGAAAGCTCTATGATGGACGGCCTGCCGTGTATGTGGACAGCGGAAGCGAGACCGGGCCGTTGGTGACCGATATCTTTACCGTCATAAACGGCCAGTTTTCCAATCTTCAAAGCCTGGAAAATGTGGACACCTGGCGCGCGGACGGCGTGTTTGCCGAGGATGTGGACGGCGACGGGGTCGTAGAGCTTCCTGAGCGGCTGTCCCAGCAGCAGGCAAGCCTGAACAGCAGCCCGGAACCGGGCGTGTTTCGCTGGTATGTGCTGTTCCAGAACGGTACGGTCCGGGATAAGCTCTACACCTACCATCATTTCGACGGCGGCTGGTATCTGTCCCTGGATAGCCAGCTTGCTGCTGATATCACCGTGGATCAGCAGGGCAGCGGCTACGACTTTATTCTGGGCGGAAGCGAGCCTCAGCGCTTGTTCACCCTGTATGTGCTGACCGGTCAGAAGCGGGAGGAGCAGGCTGTTGAGAACAACCGTTTTGTACTCTACCGCACGGAATCGACCGTCTATGCGGCGGATCTGGATGTAAATGCGGCTGCATACGGCATCTCTCAGGACAGCCTGGAGGCGAGCTTCAAGCTGATCCGGCAAAAATGGATAACAGGAGAGAATTGACATGAAAAAGGTTCTGATTTTGGAGGATGAAGAAAATATCCGCAGCTTTGTGGTGATCAATTTGCGGCGGGCCGGGTACGAGGTCGTGGAGGCCGGTACCGGCATGGATGCCCTGGAGCTTTTGCAGAAGTACCCGGACATCGGCGTGGCGATCCTGGACATTATGCTGCCGGATATCGACGGATTTGAGGTCTGCCGCCGCATTCGTGCCAGCAACGAGCAGATGGGCGTGATCATGCTCACCGCCCGCACCCAGGAGATGGATAAGGTGACCGGCCTGATGACCGGGGCCGACGATTATGTGACCAAGCCCTTCTCTCCGGCGGAGCTGACCGCCCGCATTGATGCGCTGTTCCGCCGCATGGGGGGAGATACGGGCCAAAGCGCCGAGCTGCTCCGTCAGGGGCCGTTTGTGATGAACACCCGCAATCACACCCTGGAGAAAAACGGGAGCCGTATCCGCCTGACCCAGGTGGAATATGCCATTTTGAAGCTGTTTATGCAAAATCCCGGCCGGGCGCTGTCCAGGGAGGAAATCCTCTCCACCGTTTGGGGCAGGGAATACGAGGGCGAGCTGAAAATCGTAGATGTGAATATCCGCCGTCTGCGGATCAAAATTGAGGACGATGCCCAGGCGCCCAGGTACATCACCACGGTATGGGGTTTCGGCTACAAATGGGGTAACTAAGGAGAATTTTCCATGATCAAGGTTGGCGGCCTGCGGAAACGCTGGCTCATCAATACAGCAGGTGTGATTTTGCTTCTGGGCTTGGCCTGTGTCATCGTTGTGACGGCGGCGTTTTCCGCCTATTACTACTCCGGGATGGAATCGGATATGCGCTACCGTGCCAAGGTCACCACCGATTTTTTCGCCCAATATATTGACCAGGACTATACGGCCTACTATCAGTCCTGCATCAACTATGCCAACAGCTTTGAAAATCGGAACAAGCTGGAGCTGCAATTTATCAACGCCAAAGGACAGCTCGTGGCCTCCAGCTACGGCAAATGGGCCGGTCAGTCGCCTACCACATCGGAAATTGAAAAGGCTGTGTCCACCAGAGGCGTTCAGAGCTACATCGGCAGGGATCCCTACACCGGCGAGCGGATTTTGGCGGTATCCAGCCCGATGATCTACAGCAACGGGGAGGTCATTGGCGTTTTGCGCTATGTGACATCCACTCGGCTGATGGATCGGCAGATTATGCGGATCTTTTTCCTATCTCTGGCCGCACTGGGCATCGTTTTGATCATCACTCTGGCCAGCAGCGATTACTATGTGCGCTCCATTCTGGTGCCGGTAACGGAAATCGGTGAAAAGGCCAAGCGTATTGCCGGCGGCAGCTACGGCATTCAGATCCAGACCCGCTACGATGACGAGTTGGGGGAGCTGGCCGACACCATCAATGCCCTGTCCGTGCAGATCAGCCAGAACGAAAAGAGCCAGCGGGAGTTTATTTCCTCTCTTTCCCATGAGCTGCGCACACCGCTGACGGCCATCAACGGCTGGAGCGAAACCCTGCTGAGCATGGACAGCCTGGATCCGGAGGTCACCAGGGGCATGAAGATCATTTCCGGCGAGGCCAAGCGGCTGACCCAGATGGTGGTGGAGCTGCTGGACTTTACCCGCATTCAGGACGAGCGCATGACCCTGAACATCCGGCCCAGTGATATCCGGGCGGACTTTGAAGACACGGTGTATATGTATTCCAGCCGTTTGAGCCAGGAGGGCATCACCCTGGAATATCTGGACAATAACGAGGATATTCCCGAAATTCCCTGTGACCCGGAGCATATGCGCCAGGTGTTCCTGAACATATTGGACAATGCCGCCAAGCACGGCGGCGAGGGCAAGCGGATCGAAGCATCCATTCATGCAAGCGGCGATTGGGTGCAAATTCAGATCCGGGATTTTGGCCCCGGCATTCCAGAGGATGAAATTCCCCTGGTCAAGAAAAAATTCTACAAGGGCAGCTCCAAGGCCAGAGGCACCGGCATTGGTTTGGCGGTGTGCGACGAGATCGTCACCATGCACGGCGGCGAGCTGGTGCTGGAGAATGCCCCTGGCGGCGGGACACTGGTGACCGTGCGCCTGCCTATTTCGCAGTAAGCGTATTCAGATGGGAGCTTTTCATGAAAAAACAAGCCGCACAGCCATGCTGTGAAAAATTCAAAACCTCCATTGGCGGGCAGGCCCTGATCGAGGGCATTATGATGCGCGGCCCGGAGCAGGATGCCGTGGCGATCCGCACCCCAGAGGGTATGAAGGTGGAGCGCAAGCCCCGGAGGATCCGTAAAAAAAGCAGCCCCTTAAGCTGGCCGCTGATCCGGGGCGTGGTGAATTTCTTTGATGCCCAGGTGGTGGGCGTCAAGGCGCTGATGCGCTCGGCCGACCTGTCGGTGGAAGGGGAGGAGCAGGAGGAAAATCCCTCGAAACTTGACCAGTGGCTGGAAAAGAAGCTGGGCAACGAGGCTTTTCAGAAGTTCCTGGTGGGCACGGCAGTGGCGCTGGGCCTGGGAATGTCCATTTTGCTGTTTTTCCTGCTGCCCATGATCATCGGCGGCTTCTTTGACCGCTGGATCCAAAGCAACCTGGTCATCAACCTCATCGAGGGCCTGATCCGCATGGTTATTTTCCTGTGCTATATGATTTTGGTTTCCCGTATGAGCGAAATGCGCCGGGTGTTCTCCTACCACGGCGCCGAGCATAAAACCATTCGCTGCTACGAGGCCGGGCTGCCCCTGACGGTGGACAATGTGCGGAAAATGACCCGGCTGCACCCCCGCTGCGGAACCAGCTTCCTGCTGGTGGTGATGGTGATCTCCATCCTGGTGTTTGCGGTTGCCTCGTCCTTGCTGCTGGCCCTGTTCCCGGCGCTGGAAACGATCCGGGGGAGCTTCGGCTACCGATTGCTCATGATCGTGTTCAAGCTGCTGCTGCTTCCCGTCGTGGTGGGCATCACCTATGAGATCAACCGTTGGGCAGGCCGTCACGATAACTGGTTCACCCGGATCCTCACCGCACCGGGTATGTGGATGCAGCATTTCACCACCCAGGAGCCGGACGACAGTATGATCGAGGTTGGCATTGCCGCCCTCACGGCTGTTCTGCCGGAGGAAGAGGGGGCCGACCGTTGGTAAAGAGCTTGTCCCAGCTCTATTCCGATACCCGCAGAGCCTTGCTCCCCAGCGAGGGGGCTGACCGGGCGGGTATGCTGGCACGGGAGCTTTTACGCTTTGTAACCGGCAAGACCACGGCCCAGATCTTAGCCGACCTCAATTTTTACGCCTCTGGCGAGCAGTGCGACCGGATCGAAGCCTGCACCGCCCGGCTGCTGCAAGGGGAGCCGCTGGCCTATATTTTGGGGGAGTGGGAATTTTACGGCCTGCCCCTGTATGTGGATCGCCGGGTGCTGATCCCCCGGGACGACACCTGCGCCGTCACCGATCTGGCTATTCAGCAGGCCCTGTTTTTGGGGCAAAATCCCAGAATTTTAGACCTCTGCACCGGCTCCGGCTGCATTGGCCTTGCCATCGCCAGCAGGGTGCCGGATGCCAAGCTCACCCTGGCCGACATTTCCAAGGATGCCCTTGCGGTGGCGAAGAAAAACGCGGCCCGGAACCGCCTGTCCCCACGGGTATCCGCTGTCCAGGCGGATGCCGCCGGCGAACCGCCGTCCTATTTGGGGAAATTTGACATGATCGTATCTAATCCGCCCTATGTCACCGGCCCGGAAATGGGGGAGCTTCCCGTCAGTGTCCGGGATTTTGAGCCGCATCTGGCGCTGAACGGCGGCCCTGACGGCTTGGATTTTTACCGCAGCATTCTCAGGCACTATTCCGCTTCACTGAAACCCGGCGGATATATGTGCTTTGAGTTTGGCATGGGTCAAGGCGATGCCGTCTGTGACCTGCTGCGCCGCTTTGAATATGAAATACTGGAGCGTTCCAGAGATTATGCAGGCAGAGAACGGGCCGTGATCGCCCGGCTTTGCGGGAAGGAAGATTAACTATGGCACAAAAAAAGACAGCTTATGAAGCCCCCACCGTCGCATCGGACAAGAAAAAAGCCCTGCAAACGGCCCTGTCCCAGATTGAAAAGAACTTTGGCAAGGGCGCAGTCATGCGCCTGGGCGACCGCCCGGAGATGAATGTGGAGGCCATTCCCACCGGCTCCCTGTCGCTGGATGCCGCTTTGGGCATCGGCGGCGTTCCCAGAGGCCGCATTGTTGAGATCTATGGCCCGGAGTCCTCCGGCAAGACCACCCTGGCGCTGCACATTTTGGCGGAAGCCCAGAAAATGGGCGGCGAGGTGGCCTTCGTGGATGCAGAACACGCTTTAGACCCGGTCTATGCCGCCGCTTTGGGCGTGAATACGGACAATCTGCTGGTTTCCCAGCCGGATACCGGCGAGCAGGCCCTGGAGATCACCGATGCGCTGGTGCG
>CAYLHM010000001.1:0-46979 GCA_964383485.1 uncultured Oscillospiraceae bacterium | reverse complement strand
CCCCCGCTTCCCCATTATGTCGCAGCAGGAAGCGGAAAGTCAAGCTGTTTGCCGCCCTCCCCTGCCCCATGCAACTTTTCTTAACAAAATGTAATGAAAAATGGCAGTTTTCGTTGGTTGACAACGGCGTAAATGATCTTATAATATACATAAAACCAACAGAAAGCGGGTGAATTTCCTTGCTCAGCGAAAATTTACAGACCTTGCGCCGGCTCAGCGGACTTTCCCAGGAGGCGGTCGCCGCTGAAATCGGCGTATCCCGCCAGGCCCTTGGCAAGTGGGAAAACGGCGAAACGATCCCAGATGTGGAAAAATGTCAAAGGCTGGCCCAGCTTTACAATGTGACCCTGGATGACCTGGTGAACCACTCCCAGCAGGAGCAGGGCCTGCCGGTGCCGCCCAAGGGCAAGCACTTGTTCGGCACTGTCACGGTGGGCGACAAAGGACAGATCATCATTCCCAAAAAGGCCAGAGAGCTGTTCCACATTCAAAAGGGCGACCGGGTGATCCTGCTGGGGGACGAAAGCCAGGGCCTGGCGCTGGTCAACGAAAAACAGTTTATGCGCATGGTAGAAGAAATTCACCGTGCCACCAGGGACTAAGGAGCCTGCCTATGACCTCTATTCAAATCTCGGCATTGACGAAAAACTACGGCAGCCTGCGGGCTGTGGACGGTTTAGAGCTTTCCGTGGAGCAGGGCGAGCTGTTCTCTCTGCTGGGGGTAAACGGCGCCGGCAAGACCACCACGGTGAAAATGCTCTCCTGTCTCACCCGCCCCAGCGGCGGCGATGCCCTGCTCAACGGCCACAGCATTCTCACAGACACCGCCCAGGTGAAGGCCATCATCGGCGTGTCGCCCCAGGACACGGCTGTCGCACCCAACCTCAGCGTGGAAGAAAATCTCCGCCTGATGTGCGGCATTCACCGCTTTTCCAAGGCCCGCACCCGTGAAAAGGTCACACAGCTTTTGGAGCAGTTTGATTTGACGGCTATGCGCAATAAAAAAGCCGGGAAGCTCTCCGGCGGCTGGCAGCGCAGGCTCAGCATCGCCATGGCCCTCATCAGCGAGCCGGAGATCCTGTTCCTGGACGAGCCGACCCTGGGCCTGGATGTGCTGGCCAGGAGTGAACTGTGGGATCTGATCCGCAGCCTGAAAGGACGGATCACCATGGTGCTGACCACCCATTATATGGAGGAGGCGGAGGCCCTGGCGGATCATGTGGGCATTATGAAGGACGGGCATTTGCTGGCCCTGGGTACGGTGGAGCAGCTCATGGCCCAGACCGGCACGGCCAAGCTGGAGGATGCCTTTATTGCCATTGTAAAGGGGGAAAAAGCGTGAGACTGCGTACCTTTTCCATCAGAACCGCAAAGGAAATCCTGCGGGATCCCCTGAATTTGGGCTTTGGGCTGGGCTTTCCCCTGGTTCTGCTCCTGCTGCTCTCTGCCATTCAGGCCAATATTCCGGTGCAGCTATTTGAGCTTCGGCGGCTGACCCCCGGCATCACGGTGTTCGGCCTGTCCTTTATGGCACTGTTTTCCGCCACACTGGTGTCCAAAGACCGGGAAAGCGCTCTGCTGCAGCGGCTGTACACCACGCCGCTGACGGCCTGGGATTTTATTCTGGGCTACATTCTGCCCCTGCTGCCCATCGCCCTGGCGCAAGGCCTGATTTGCTATTTGGCGGCCGTTGCCATGGGCCTGGAGGTCACGGTGAACATGGTCTATGCCCTGCTGCTGCTCCTGCCCACGGCCCTGTTTTTCATCGCCCTGGGGCTGTTCTGCGGCAGTATCCTGAGTGTCAAGCAGGTGGGCGGCATCTGCGGCGCCCTGCTCACCAACCTCAGCGCCTGGCTGTCCGGCATCTGGTTCGACCTGGAGTTGGTGGGCGGCTGGTTCCAAAAAATGGCAGACCTGCTCCCCTTTTCCCACGCCGTGACCCTGGAGCAGACGGTGCTGAACGGTGAATTTGGAGAGATATTCCCCCACCTCTATTGGGTGCTTGGATATGCTCTCGCAGTCCTGTTGGCGGCAGTGCTGGCCTTTTTACATCAGATGAAGAAGCAATAAAAAACAGCGGCGAACCTCCAAATTGGGGATTCGCCGCTTGCTTTGTGTTTACAGGTTTGCGCCGAAGTCGGTGATGATGGCCTGCCCGGTGATGGCAGCGGAGTCATCGCTGGCTAAGAACAAAATAACCTTTGCCACATCCTCCGGGCGGCAGGGGTGGATCCGCAGGTCGGCGTGTTTATACATCTGACCCATCATATCGGAATCCATATCCGCCGGATTGCTGCTCATGGTCATGGGGGTGAGGATATTGCCGGGGCAGACGGCGTTGCAGCGAATGCCCGTACCGGCAAAGCGCATAGCAGTGTGCCGGGTCAGGCCCACGATGGCCGCCTTGGTGGCTACATAGGCAGCGCCGCCGCAGCCCAGCACACCGGCGACAGATGCCACATTGACAATGGAGCCGCTGTTGGCCTCCCGCATGACCTTGGAAGCCTCCCGAATGCAGTACATGGTGCCCTTTTCGTTGATGGAGATGACCTTCTCCATGTCGGCATCCTCCACCCGGTCGATGGGCTTCAGCCCGGCCTCCAGAACGCCTGCGTTGTTGACCATCACATCCAGCTTGCCATAGGTGCTGACTGCGGTTTCCACCAGATGCTTGGCATCCTCCGGTTTCGAGATGTCGCAGACCACCGGCAGAGCCTCGCCGCCGGCTGCACGGATCTTCTCGGCCACCGCCTGGAGCTGGGCCTCTCTGCGTGCGCTGATGACCACCTTGGCGCCCTCGCTGGCCAGCAGCAGAGCCGCCGCTTCGCCAACGCCGGAGTTGCCCCCGGTCACAATGACCACTTTCCCGTCTAATCTTGCCATAATGTTTTCCTCCTGTTATTGTTATTTATTTTGGATCTCTGACCCATATCATACAGGATAAAAGTGAAAAAGTCAAGATATATCGATTAAAATTTACTGAAACTTTACATCAGACATCAGTCGGTGAGCGGCACAAAATCGCTGGCAGGGTGGTTGCACCAGGGGCAGATGAAGTCGGCGGGCAGCACATCGCCCTCGTAAATATAACCGCAGACGGTGCAGATGAAGCCCTTGGTGGCCGTTTTGGGTGCCGCATTCTTAATATGCTTCTGGTAATAGCTGTAAGTCACCGACTCCTCGTCGGACAGCAGCTCCGCATCGGTCACATCGGCCAGAAACAGGGTGTGGCTGCCCAGATCGGTGGCGGAGATCACCTTGGCGCTGATATAGGCGTTGCATTCCTGGGCGATATACACCAGGCCGTTTTCGGATCTGGAGATGGAAATTTCCTCCATTTTGTCGGTGTCCCGCCCGCTCTGGAAGCCCCAGTGCTTGACGGTGTCGAATTGGACGCTGTTGGTCAAAATGGACACATTAAAGACCCCGGTGCGGCTGATCATGTCGTGGGTCAGGTTGTTCTTGTTCACGGCGATGGTGATCCGATTTGGCTCGGAGGTGACCTGGGTCACGGTGTTGATGATGCAGCCGTTGTCCCGCTCCCCTTCCCTGGCTGTGAGAATAAACAGACCATAGGACAGCTTATACATTGCTTTGGTATTCATAATCCATTCCCTCCTAAGATTTTACAGGATATTTTTATACAGCCGGGCGCTCCAGAGCTGCATATCCAGTTCTTCGATATAAAAATGCAGGATCGCCCGGAAGTTTTTACTGGCGGTGCTGAGCATGATGCAGCCGATTTTCTCCTGCCGCAAAGTCTCCTCAGCTGCCCGGAAAAGAGCCTTGCCGATGCCCTTGGCGCGATGCGACCGCAGGACAAACAGCTCCTCCAGCTCGAAATAAGGCGTGCCGTCGGGCATGATGGAGCGGGCATTCTTGCTGTGGGTGCATTGCCCGAACAAATAACCCAGGATATGTCCCTCGTGGCCGGCAACGAACACACGCCGGCCCTGCAGATCCTCCGGGGTGTTGCGGCGATAGCCATAGCAGCTCTGCTCCTGCTCCCACAGGACAGACATCTCCAAAAGCTGCTGCATCAGAGTTTCTGTCAGCGGCATTTCTCCGATTTCCATAGCACTCCCCCCACTATAGGAATATTATACCATGTTTCGGCCCCGTATGCAACAAAAATCTACTTTACATTTTTGCAGTTTGGGGGTAGAATATACATAGAATAAATACGAAAAAACAAGGAGGAATTTCCCATGAGCATCAAAAGAATTGGTGTGCTGACCAGCGGCGGCGATGCCCCCGGCATGAATCCATGCGTCCGTGCGGTGGTGCGTACCGCCATGTACCATGGAATTGAGTGCTACGGCATTCGCCGCGGCTGGAACGGTCTGATCGCCGGCGATGTGGTGAAACTGGACGAGCGCAGCGTGGCCCACATCATCAACCGTGGCGGCACCATCCTATATACCGCCCGGAGCAAGGAATTTATGACAGAGGAAGGCCAGCACAAGGCGGTTTCCATGTGCAAATTTCTGGGGCTGGACGGCATCATCGCCATCGGCGGCGACGGAACCTTCCGGGGCGCCCAGGCATTGAGCCGCTGGGGCATCAATGTCATCGGCATTCCCGGAACCATCGACAACGACATCAGCTGCACCAACTACTGCATCGGCTTCGATACCGCTGCCAACACCGCTATTGAGTGCATCGACAAGCTGCGGGATACCATGCAGTCCCACGAGCGCTGCTCCGTGGTGGAGGTGATGGGCCGCAACGCCGGATACCTGGCTATGTATGTGGGCCTGGCCGTGGGCGCAACAGCCGTCCTGGTGCCGGAGGAGCCCATCGACTTTGAGCAGGATGTAATCGAGAAGATCCGCCAGGCCCGGCTCAACGGCTTCACCCACTACATGATCGTGGTGGCGGAAGGCGCAGGCTCTGCGGCGGACATCGCCGCCAGAATCAAGGACACGATTGATTTGGATCCCCGGGTGACCGTGCTGGGCCATATCCAGCGGGGCGGAACGCCTACGGGCCGGGATCGAGTCAACGCCACGAAAATGGGCTATCTGGCTGTGGAGCTGCTGCTCCAGGGCAAATCCAATCGGATCGTATGCACCCACGAGGGCGGCTTCACCGATGTGGACATGGAAGAAGGCCTGGCAATGAAAAAGGGCATTCAGCAGATGGAAGTGGATGTCCTGGCGGCTATGACCGGCATCTGATCGGAACTTCCCCGGCCATTTCTTATGGTCACATCTATACACTTCCCTTTTATACGGAAAACCTGGCGACCGCTTGGCCGCCAGGTTTTTTGATATTCAGGCTTTGGGGTGGCATTTTGCGTACACTGCACGGAGCTTCTGGTTCACCATCTGGGTGTACATCTGGGTGGAGGAAATATCGCAGTGGCCCATCAGCTCCTGGAGGGAATCCAGATCCGCACCGTTTTCCAGCAGATGCACCGCAAAGCTGTGGCGCAGGGTGTGGGGCGTGATCTCCTTTTCAATGTGGGCGGCCGCCTGATAGTGCTTCAGGAGCTTCCAGAAGCCCTGGCGGCTCATGCGGGAGCCGTTGATATTCACGAACAAGGCCCGTTCGTTGGGGTCAGCGATCATGCCCTGCCGGACATCATAGATGTAGGCAGACAGCGCACGGAGCGCCTCCGGATAGATGGGAATGGAGCGGGATTTTTTGGTCCCATTGCAGCGAACAATGCCCAGATCCAGGTTCACATCGTCCAAATCCAAGTCGATCAGCTCGGAAACACGCATACCCGTGGCGTACATAACCTCCAGCATAGCCTTGTCCCGGATGCCCTTAGGGTCTACGGCGGCAGGCTGCGCCAAGAGCTGCTCGATCTCCCGGCCGGTGAGGATCTGGGGGAGCTTTTTTTCGCCCCGATCCACCCGGATATCCGTGATGGGGGTCTTGTCCAAAAAGCCCGACGAAACCACATAGCTGTAGAAGTTCTTCAGGCTGGCAAGGCTCCGGGAAACCGTAGCCGCAGACCGGCCCTCCGACTCCAAATGGCTCAGGTAGTCGCTGATATTCACTTGTTCCGCATCTACGATATCCAGATCCTCATGCTCCCGGAGCCAGTCGGAAAACTGGCGGACATCCCGGAGGTAAGATGCAATGGTGTTGGCAGATGCCTGTTTTACCTTGGAAAGGTAATTTTCATAGGCGCCGACAAGATCCAACATGAATATAGCGTACCTTCCTACTGTTCTATGATTGCCATCAAAAACGGTGCGATGCAGCTCTGATCCACGGCTCCAACCAAGGATGCAATCGCCAGGCAGATGCCCAGATCCCTTGCCAGCCTGCCCTGCTCCAGCTGTCTGCCGGCGAACCAGTACAGCACCGGCAGCAGGCAGAGATCGGAGAATTGCAGGAGCAGCCGAACCAGCCAAGCGGCGGAGCCAAAGGCGGCCACAGAGGAAAATGCAAAGCTGCTGAACAAAAAGATCTTGACCCAGCACAGCGCATAGAGCAGCCGGTGGCTGGAAATCGAAACCGCAAATGCGGCAATCAGAAAAGGTAGGGCGTTGTAGGCGAGCCTCCAAACGATCGACACCGGGCACAGGGGCGCCTGGCGCATCAGGCAAAGTAATGTATCACTCGCACAACGGCTGAACAGAAAACCTGCCCCCAGACCCCCAAGCCAGAGAAGGGCAAGGGTGCAGGTCTTGCATGATAAAAAAGCCAAATTCTTTTGAATATTGATGCCTCGCAACTTTTGTACCTCCCCGATTTTATGTCACTCACAAAATTTTCGGTGGAGCACAGAAAGGGCATAATGATCCGCAGAACCATTTAACACCCATACTATACTCCCTTTTTTTGCAAATTTCAAGCCCCTAAATGGAAAAAATGTAATTTTTGTAAATTATGCCGATTTTTATGTCAACATCATTATGTCAACCTCGTAAACCGCTCCAAAAATTTTCTTTACCATTTTCAACTATTTTTCAATATCTAGTGCGCCGTCAAAAGCGGCGGCACTAAATATTGAAAATGCAGGATTTCCTGCATTTTGAAAAAGTGAGGTAAATTTCACTTACCTCCTGGCACTTTTTGTACAATTTAACGATAGGCCCTTTTTGGCGCTTTCCATTTTTTGCTTTTTTTTCCTTTCAGCATGGCAAGGCAGGGCAATGCGCTTCCGGCCAAAATGACACCCGCACCCAATGCCAGCCCCTGATAGCGTCCGTCAAAGAACAGCGCCGTCATAGACAGCAGGAGCAGAAAGTACGCAAGCCCGGTCAGCAGGCACACCTGCACCCGCATTCGCCCGGCTCTTGCGGCGGCAAGCCAGGATCCCAGCACCGATGCCAATGCGGTGATCACCAATGCCGCAGCAGGGATGCTCCCCTCCCCTATCGTCTGCCGGTGCAATAAATATCCTGCCAGGCCCGCCCCCAGCAGGCTCACCCCCATGCTCACCGCCGCACCCAGAGCAATGCTGCCAGGGACGGAGGCCGGGTTCTGTTTTCCAATTTCCGTTCGCTTCATACGCCACGCTCCCTTCGATACAAGCTATTCACCACGGATCAAAAAAAGAACCGAAACAGACAGGCTGTTTCGGTTCCGTATGGATGATTTATGGGAGCCACTAAAAACGAAGATGCGGCTGGGTTTTTGAGGTGGCCCTATGATTTTACTTGGACATCTGGGTTTTCATAGCTTGCAGAAGTTCATTGGCGCTCTGCTCGGTGTCACCAACGGCGGTATAGTAGAACTTGACCTTCGGCTCCGTTCCGGAGGGACGGGCGATCACGCTGCCCCGGTCGCCCAGGACCAGCTCCAGCACATTGGACTTGGGCAGATCAATGCCGGTCTGCACGCCGGTAGCAAGATCGGTGGAAAGGCTGGTTTTATAATCCCGCACCATGGTCACCTTGGCCCCGCCGATGCTCTGGGGCACATCGGAGCGCAGATCTGCCATCATCTTGGCCGCCTTTTGCATCGCATCTGCACCGCTCAGCTCGATGCTCTGCACATAGGCCAGATAGTAGCCGTAGCGCTGGTACAGCTCCTTCAATGCATCCAGAATGGTCTTGCCCTGGAGCTTCAGCGAAGCTGCCAGCTCACAAACCAGCATGGATGCCACCACAGCATCCTTGTCCCGGGCGTAGGTGCCCTTCAGGTAGCCGCAGCTTTCTTCAAAGCCGAATACGAAACGGTCGCTGTGGCCCTTGCCCTCCAGCTCCAGAATTTCGCCGCCGATGTACTTAAAGCCGGTCAGCACGGTTTTCATAGCCACGCCGTAGTTGGCTGCGATGCGGTCGGCCATAGGCGAGGACACAATGCTGCGGATCACCTCGGCGCCCTGAGGAAGATCCTTGCGCTCTGTGCGGGCCTTCAAAATGTAGTCCATCAGCAGGCAGCCCAGCTCGTTGCCGGACAGCTTGCGGTATCCCCTGCCCTCCGGCACAGCAATGGCCACACGGTCGGCATCCGGGTCGGTGCCCAGAATGACATCGCAGGGCACGGTAGATGCCACCTTATAGCTCTCGTTCAGAGCGGCATCGGTTTCCGGGTTGGGATATTCGCAGGTCTTGAAGTCCCCGTCGGGCTTCTCCTGGCAGGAAACCACATGAATATGCACGCCCAAACGGCCCAGAACCGTGCGCACAGGCTCGTTGCCGGTGCCGCACAGGGGGGTGTAGACGATGTGCAGGTCGGCTTTTGCAATGCGCTCCGGCTCCACCGCCTCGGCAAGAACCGTATTGTAATACTTCTCCCACAGGCTCTGGGGGATATAGGAGATCAAGCCCTCGCTCATGTACTCCGCAAAGGTCTTGGTTTCGGGAATAAAATACGGGATCTGCGCAATTTTATCCGTGACGATAGCGGCGGGCTCGTCGGTCATTTGGCAGCCGTCGGGGCCGTAGCACTTGACACCGTTGTAAGCGCCGGCATTATGGCTGGCAGAAATCACGATGCCGCAGCCGCAGCCCAGCTCCCGGACAGCGTAGGACAGCATGGGCGTGGGCGCCAGGCGGTCATACAGCCAGGTGTGGATACCGGCTTCCGCAAAGGCAACGGCACAAACCTCGGCAAAAAGCCGTGAATTATGCCGGGAATCGTAGCCAATAGCAGCCTTCTGCGGGAGATCCGTGCCGGACAGCCAGGCGGCCATGCCCTGAGCGGCACGGCGAACCGTATAGCGGTTCAGGCGGTTGCTGCCTGCGCCCATGACACCTCGCATACCGGCAGTGCCGAACTGCAGGTCGCTACCGAAGCGGCCTTTCAGCTCCTCCTCGTCCTGCGCCACAGCCAACAGCTCCGCCTGAACATCCTCCGGCAGATGGGCATCCAGCCAGGATTGATAACGATCCATATAATTCATGATGTTCCGCCTCCATACTAAAATATTTTATTTGAACAGTCCAAATCGGGTTTGGAGCTGTTTTGACTGGGAATTAAGCCTCGGGAGCGTTCCCCTCAGGCTCCGCAGTGCGGTTGGCCTGTGCTTCGGTCAGCGCACGGAATTTTGCACGGGTGTCTTTCACCTCGGTCAGGGACTGGGCAATGGCCTCCTCGGTACGGCGGAGTGCATCGTCCATATATTCGTTGCTGGCCTTGCGCAGCTCGCTGATGCGGGCCTGGGTCTTGCTGACCATCTCCTGGCACTGGCGCTTGGCTTCCTGATAGATCGCCTCCTGGGCAACCAACTCCTTGGCCCGCTTCTGGGCCTGCTGAATAATGACCTCGGACTCCCGGCGGGCCTGGCCGATCAGCTCGTTTCTGGACTCCACGATAGTGCGGGACTGCTTGATCTCAGCGGGGAGCTGAGCGATGATCTCGTCAAGCATATCCAAAACCTTATCACGCTCCAGAATGCACTTGTCAGCACCCAGGGGCAAGGCTCTGGCGTCCTGGATCATGTCGTACAAGGTGCCGATCATTTCTTCGATGTGTTTCTCATTCATTATCTTTTTCCTCCTTGATGGATATTCTCTATTCGTTGAACAAAATCCGGAATAATTTCTGCTGGCAGAAAATCCGAAAGCGGTACATGATAGCTGCCCAGCTCCTTGACGATGCTGGAGCTCATGTACATATATTGATGCTCCGCAGTCAGGAACATGGTGTCCAGGTCTGGGTTGATCTTCTTGTTGATCATGGCCATTTGAAATTCGTTCTCAAAGTCCGACCCGGCCCGCAGGCCCTTGACGATGACACAGCTTCCCTTGCTCCGGGCGAAGTCCGCCAAAAGCTGGCTGGACTGGTCCACCTCTACATTTGGAAGGTCGCTGGTGACTCGGCGGATCAGCTCCACACGCTCGTCCAGGGTGAACATGGGGCTTTTCCCGGAGTTGATCATGACACAGACGATGAGCCGGTCGAAGATGTTGGCGGCCCGGCGGATAATGTTCAGATGGCCGCTGGTGATGGGGTCAAAGCTGCCGGGGTAGATTGCAATTTTCATGGCTAATCTCCTGACGCAATCTTGCGGTAGAGCGCAAGCATCGTCTTCCCATATTTATGTTCCTTGCTCCGCTGATAGCCCGGAAATTCAAATTCCAGGGACTTCAAAACAGGATACTCCGCTATTATTATACCACCAGATTGCAAAATGTCAATTTCAATCAGCTTTTTCAGAGCATTTTCCAAAAAAATTTCTGCATACGGCGGGTCTAAAAGCACGATATCAAAGGTTTCCCGGCAGTTTTCCAGGTAGTGCATATAATCCGCACGGACAATTCCGGCCTGGGCTGTTAAACCGGTGCGCTTCAAATTCTCCCGGATTATTTCGCAGGCCTCCGCACGGTGATCCACGAAAACCGCCGATGCCGCTCCCCTGCTCAGGGCTTCAATGCCCAGCTGCCCGGTGCCGCCGAACAGATCCAGTACCCTGGCCCCCGGCAGGTCAAAGTTGATCATGCTGAACAGGGCCTCCTTCACCCGCTCGGCGGTGGGACGGGTGAGCATTCCGTCGGGGGTCTGGAGCCGGATGCCCCGCTTGCTTCCTGCAATTACACGCAATGCGCATCTCTCCTTATTTCTTTTGTAAACAGCAGGTACTCCCCCACACAGGTAAAGCCCTGGGGACGGATATATCCTCGCCTTCCTCCACGAAAAAGACGATATGCTGCTGCCCGGCGCCCTTGCACTGGTTCAGCGCCCAAGTCAGCAGAGCCTGGGGCAAATAGGCTTGAAGATCTTCTTCGGTTGCGGCTTTCAGCATCTCTATTCCTCTTGCTCCGGCCGGAAGTGGCGGTACACCGCAGCGGCGGCATCTCTGGGCAGCAGCTGCTCCAGCTCCGACAGGCTGGCCCGGCTGATGGCAGAAATGGATTTGAACTTCTTCAAAAGCTCCTGCTTGCGCTTGGGGCCGATGCCGGGGATCCCGTCCAGCCGGGAATATTTCAGCCGCTTGCTGCGCAGCTGTCGGTGATAGGTAATGGCAAAGCGGTGGGTTTCTTCCTGAATGTTGCCGATGAGGGCAAAAACCGCTTGATTGCTGTCGATGCCGATTTCCCGGCCCTCCGGCGTCACCAAGGCCCTGGTGCGGTGCCGATCGTCCTTGACCATGCCGAATACCGGGAAATGCAAATGCAGCTCCTCCAGGGCGGCCACCGCCACCTTGGCATGGTTCACGCCGCCGTCGATGAGCAGCAGATCCGGCGCTTCCGCAAAGCCCGGATCTCCCGCCTGGAAATGGGTGAAGCGGCGCTTTAACACCTGGTGCATGGAGGCATAATCGTCCTGATCGGACAGGCCCTCCAGCTTGAAACGCTTATAATCGCTCTTTTTGGGCTTTCCGTCCTGGAAAACCACCATGCTGGCCACAATATCCGTGCCGGAAATGTTGGAAATATCAAAGGATTCCATGCGCTTCGGCGGATCCATAGCCAGCATTTTCCCCAAAAGAGCCAGTGTTGCGCTGACACGCTCCTCCTTGCCGGTGACACGCTCCGCTTCCTCGCGGGCATTCTTGCAGGCCAGCTCCACCAGGTGCAGATTGTCCCCCCGCTGGGGCACATGGAGCTTCGGCTTGCGGCCAAATTCCTGCTCCAGAAGCTGGGCAAACAGCTCGCTGTCCTCGATTGCAAAGGGCAGCAGCACCCGCTTGGGCGCCAGGCCCCGGCTGAGGTAAAATTGCTTCATCAGGCTGGAAACGGCCTCCGCCGGATCCTCCTGCACGCTTAAAATTTCATAATCCTTGTCCAGCAGATTGCCGCCGGCGAAATGCAGCACCGCAAAGCAGGCCTTGGTCTCCGTCTGGGCAAAGCCGATCACATCGGTATCGGCCATGGTCAGAGCCGTGACCAGCTGCTTCTGTCCCAGGGACTCCACTGCGTTCAGCCGGTCCCGCAGAACAGCCGCCTGCTCAAATTCCAGGCGCTCGGAATGCTCCAGCATCTGCCGGCGAATGTCCTCGGCCACGGATTTATAGTTGCCGGATAAAATCTGCTTTGCCTCCAGCATCCGCTGGCGGTATTCCTCGGCGCTGCGGTTTTCCTGGCACCAGCCGGCGCACTGGTTCATGTGGTAGTTCAGGCAGGGCCGGTCCTTGCCAATGTCCCTGGGGAACTGCTTGGAGCAGGCGGGCAGCTTCAGGGTCTGGACAATGGCATCCACCACCTTGTGGGTCACACCACGGCTGCCGTAAGGCCCATAATAGCTTGCCCCGTCATCGGCGATCTTACCGACCACGGTAATTTTGGGGTATTCCTCTTTCATATCCAGCCGCAGGTAGGGATAGCCCTTGCCGTCTTTCAGCAGGATATTGTATTTGGGCATAAAGCGCTTGATCTGAGAGCATTCCAAAATCAGCGCTTCAAATTCCGAAGCGGCGACGATCACATCAAAATGGTCGATCTTGCTCACCATCATGCGGGTCTTGGGGGTGTGGGAGGCGGTGTCCTGAAAATACTGGCTCACCCGGTTTTTCAGCTTCTTCGCCTTGCCCACATAGATCACCTTGTCGGCCTTGTCCCGCATTATATACACGCCCGGCTCATAGGGCAGGCTCAGCGCCTTGTTTTTGAGTTCTTCAAAGGTCATAGCATCACCATAAAAAACGCCTCAATGCACAAAGCATCGAGGCGGTCAGCGCAGCGACTTTAGGGAACCTCTAAAACGCAGGTGCGAGCTGGCGGCGAGGGATTTTGTTCCGGCCAAAAGCGCTCAAAATGAAAGGGTCCCGAATATTTTTTCATTTTGAACACTGCATGGATGGGCAAAATCCTCCACATAAGCCGCATCTGGTTTTTAGGGAAGCTCTGATGAAATCGGCAAGCGCGCACGGGAAAGTCCGCCGCAGGCGATTTATTCAGCGTTTCCTTAGAGGTGGCCTTTGCAATCAGTACACATCCCGCTGGAGCAGCAGCTCCAGAGCGTTTACAGCCGCCTCAGCATCGGAGCCGGTAGCGTAGATGGTGACCGTTGCACCAGTGACCACGCTCAGCGACATAATGCCCAGCAGGCTCTTGGCATTCATTTTGCGATTACCGCATTCCAGCCAAATGCTGCTTTCAAATTCATTGGCCTTTTGAACAAAGTATGTCGCTTGCCTGTTGTGCAGGCCGGACTCACACTTTACAACAACCTCTTTACTGTACAAAAACAACACTCCCTTTTCAAAATAGGAATATGAACTGTTTACTCTATGGGCGCTCTGAATAAACCGGCAAAAGCTGACGGCGGAAAAAACCGCAGGCGTTTATTCAGAGGTTCCCTATATATGATACTCAAAAATCGTCGGAAAGTCAAACAATTTTTATGAAAATTTGAAAATGCAGGCCGAATTTGGAGGTATGCACAACAAACCGGCCTATTTTTGGCAGGAAAAGATGTATTTTTGTGTCAAAAATACGCCAAAATACACTTTTCCGCAAAAAACGGACCTGGCAGGTCGTTCATACGAAATGTCCGCCGCCGTAGCAGCGGGCTTGCCCGTTCCCTGCGAGTTCGTTGTTGGTAAAATTTTAGTTTCCACAAGCTGCTAGCGAAGCTCGGCAATCGTCACACCGTCCTCGCCCTCGCCGTACACGCCCAGGCGGAAGGACTTCACAAATTTGCATCGGCGCAGCTCCTGCTGCACCGCCGCGCGCAGCGCCCCGGTACCCTTGCCGTGGATAATGCGCACGCTGGACATATTGGAGCGCATGGCCTCGTCCATGTACCGCTGGAGCACGCACACCGCCTCCACCGTATCCATGCCCCGCAGATCTACCTCCGAAGCAGTGGCGTTCATGTTCATCTCCCGGCCGGAGTGAACGGGGTGGCCCTTTTCCTTGTAGGGGTTCTCGTTTTCCAGCAGATACACCTCGTCAGGCTTGGCCGTGAGCTTCAGCACACCGGCCTGTAGCTGGTAGCTGCCGTCCTTGTTGATGGCAATGACGCTGGCCCTGGTGCCCAGCTTCAGCAGCTCCACCGTGTCCCCCACCAGCACCCCTCTGGACGGGGCCGGGCGCTGCTTCTCCTGCTGGCCGGCGTGAATACGCTCCTCCGCCTGGTTCAGGCTCTTGCGAAGCTCCGTCTGCCGCAGATTGATGTTGGCGGTGTCGCCGCTTTCGGTGAGCTGCTTGCGCAGCTGCTTGAGCTCCTCGCCGGCGGCATTGGCGGTGCGGCGGGCATCGTCGATGATTTGCTGGGCCTCTCGCCGGGCGGCTTCCATAGCCTTGTCCTTTTCCTTTTGAAGCTGAGCGCTGTACTGCTCACTCTGCTGCTTGATTTTCTGGGTCTCCTGGCGGAGCTGCTCCGCTTCCCTGCGGGCGGCCTCCATTTTCTGCCGCTGTGCCTCCAGCTGGGAAAGCACATCTTCAAAGTCCTGGTCGCTTTTGCCCACCAGGTCATGGGCTTCCTTGAGGATTTCCTCCGGCAGGCCCAGCTTCCGGGAGATGGCAAAGGCATTGGATTTGCCCGGAATGCCGATGAGCAGCTTGTAGGTGGGCTGCAAGGTCTCCACATCAAATTCGCAGGAAGCGTTGATAACCCCCTTTTCCCGCATGGCATAGAGCTTCAGCTCGGCATAGTGGGTGGTTGCCACTACTCTGCTGCCCATTTTCCGGCAAAATTCGATGAGGGCCACCGCCAAGGCCGCACCCTCTGCCGGGTCGGTACCGGCGCCCAGCTCATCAAACAGCACCAGAGTGCGCCCGTCGCACTGGGAAACCACATCCACAATGGTGCGCATATGGCTGGAGAAGGTGGAAAGGCTTTGGGCAATGGACTGCTCATCGCCGATATCCGCCAGAATGGCATCAAAGGTGGACAGGCAGCTTCCGTCCCCTGCGGGAATATGCAGGCCGCATTCCGCCATCAATGTCAGCAGACCGATGGTTTTCAAGGTCACCGTCTTGCCGCCGGTGTTGGGGCCGGTGATAATCATGGTGTCAAAATCCGTGCCCAGATGCAGGGAAATGGGCACCACGGTTTTGGGATCGATCAGGGGGTGCCGGGCATTGCGCAGGGTCAGGCGGCCCTGGTCATTCATCAGCGGCGCCCAGGCCTTCATGCGGTAGGCCAGCTTGGCCTTTGCAAAGATCACATCCAGCCGAGTGAGCATTTGCACATCTAGAACGATATTCTCCCGGTAGGCCGCCGCATCGGCGGACAACTCCGCCAAAATGCGCTCGATCTCCTTTTTCTCCTTGATTTCCAGCTCCCGCAGGGCATTGTTGGCGTTCACCGCAGACATTGGCTCCACAAAATAGGTGGAGCCGGTTGCGGAAACATCGTGGACCAGTCCGGGCACATCTGCCCGATGCTCGCTTTTCACCGGTACCACATAACGGCCCTGGCGAATGGTGATGATCGGCTCCCGCAGGAATTTGGAATAGGCCGGAGAGGAAATGATCTTTTGCAGGCCGTCCCGCACCTTGCCGGCCTGAATACGCATATGCCGGCGGATATCCGACAGGGCCGGGCTGGCAGCATCGGCAATCTCCTCCTCCGACAAAATTGCCCCGAAAATCCGATCCTCCAGGTGCTTGTTGGCAACCAGGGCGTGGAACAGCGGATCCAGGACGGTTTCTTTCTCGTCCTCGGCCAGATAGCCCTGGATATTCCGGGCACAGCGCAGGACACCGGCAATCCGCAGAAGCTCCACCGGCTGCAAGGTGCCGCCCCGATCCGCCCGCTCCAGGGAAGCGGATACATCGGTGACATCTGCAAAGGCGGGATTGCCCTTACGGCTGCACAGCTCGCTCGCCGCCGTGGTCTGGTCCAGCAGGGCCTGTACCTCCTCCAGATCGGACACCGGGCGCAGTTCGGTGCAGGCTTGCTTGCCCAGCTCGCTTCCGGCGCACTGAGAAAGCTGGTCCAGCACCTGATCCAGTTCCAGCTTGCGTAATGATTTTTCGTATAATTCAGACATGATGTACTCCTAAATATACAGGGACTTGTAGAAATCCAAAGTAGAAAATCCCCGTTCCAGTTGTGTGGTGAGATAGCTTTCCGTAATCTGGGCCAGCTTTTCCATGCTTTCAGGCCCCAGGTCAAAGGAAAAGAGCTTTTTGGAGTTACAGGTGCAGATATAGCCCATGGCGGCCCGTGCCCCGGCAGGCAGGGGCATCCGAATACCCTCGGCACCGCCGCCGGCATGAACCAAATGGCCGCTGGAAAGGTCGATAAACTCCCCGCTCCCCTCCAAATCCGGCATATAGCCCGCCAAACAGGCCGCCCGAAGCTCAAAAACCGCTTTGATTTTCCGCTCCGGCGTGTCCGTGGCGGAGAGCATATGCAGGCAGTTCAGCAGCAGGGACAGCAGCTCCGGGTTTGGCAAATCCTCCTGAGCGATCAGCTCGGCCACCTGGGCAAAATAGCTCCCCAGGGCCAGCTTGGTCAGCTCCCGGCGCAGATTGGGAAACAGATCCACAGAGCTTGCCTCGTTCACCGTGTAGCTGTCCCGGTATTCAAACAATGTATAGGCCCCATACGCCAAAAGCTGGCAGGAGGCAATGAGGGGACTATTCTTCCGCCGCAGGCCTCGGGCCTTGGCTGTGATCTTCCCGTTGGCAGGGGTGAGCAGGGTCAGCAGTGCATCCCGGTCATTGTAGTCCGTGACCCGCAGCACCAGCGCCCGTGTTGTCAGGTACATTGGTTTCCTCCGTTTTCTGCGCTTTGGCATAGAGCAGATAGGCCTCCGGCGCACCGGTTTCCAAAAACAGCTCCCATAAAACGCCCTTGTCCATGCAAAATCCTCCCTCTTTATCCGATACCATAGGATTTGCAGGGACGGCGAAAGTCAGTCATGGAAATTATTCCTTGTAGCCGAAGTTTTTGACCAGGAAATCGCTCTCCCGCCAGTTCTCCTTCACCCGCACCCAGGTGGTCAGATAAACCTTGGTGCCCATGAATTTTTCGCAGTCGTTCCGGGCCATGGTGGATATTTTTTTCAGCATTTGGCCGCCTTTGCCGATGATGATCCCCTTGTGGCTTGCCTTTTCACAGTAGATCACCGCATCCAGGTCGATGATGCCGTTGTCCCGCTCGGAAAATTTGGTGATCTCCACAGCGGTTCCGTGGGGAATTTCCTTGTCCAGGCACCACAGGAGCTTTTCTCGAATGATCTCGGCCATCACCTGGCGCTCCGGCTGATCGGTGGTGGCATCTGCCGGGAACAGGAACGGCCCCTCCACGGCATATTTTTCGCACTCGGCCAAAAGCTCCTCCACCCCGTCGCCGGTCTTGGCGGAAATGGGGATAATGGCCGCAAATTCCGCCGCCTGGGAATAGGCGGCAATGACCTCCAGCAGGGCGGGTTTTTCCACAGTGTCGATCTTGTTGATCACCAGCACGCAGGGGCATTTTTTCTCGGTGATCTGGCGGATCAGCGCCTCCTCCTGACTGCCCACGGAGGGAATTGGCTCCACCATCAAAACGGTGAGGTCTACATCGGCGATGGACGATCTGGTGACATTCACCATATAGTCCCCCAGTTTGGTGCGGGGCTTGTGAAAGCCCGGCGTATCTACGAACACAAACTGGGTATCCCCACGGGTGGTGACACCGCAGATGCGGTTGCGGGTGGTCTGGGGCTTGCTGGAAACGATGGCGATCTTTTCCCCCACCAGGTAGTTGGTTAAGGTGGACTTGCCCACATTGGGCCGCCCGGCAATGGTGATCATAGCTGTTTTGGTATTCATATGCAATCTCCTGTCATTTCTTAATTTCCGATGCCCGCAGCGGCGGCGATCGCTTCCTCCCGGGCACGCATCTGAGCTTTCATCGGCCCCTCGTCCAGATGGTCATAGCCCAAAAGGTGGAGCATGGAGTGAATGGTGAGATACCCCACCTCCCGCCGGACACTGTGGCCGAACTCCTTGGCCTGGGCAACGGCCCGCTCCAGGCAGATGCACATATCCCCCAGGGGGCACAGCCCGGTCTCCGGGTCCAGATAAGTGTCCCAATCCATCGGCGGATTGCCTGCCTCCAGCTGGAACATGGGAAAGCTCAGCACATCGGTGGGCCGATCGATTTGCCGGCTGGCCAGGTTGATGGCACGGATCCCCCGGTCGTTGGTGACCAGCACATTGATCTCCACCGGGACTGCAATGCCCTCGGCCAGAAGGGTTTCCTGGATACAGCGTTTGATAATCGCCGAAATAAGCGGCTGCCGCCAGGTCAGGCAGTCGAAGGTAATGCTGATCTTATTTTCCATATTCTTTCTTCCTTTGGCTGCGGCCGGGGCTATGGGGTGCCGGCCGGGCCGTTTCTTTTTTCTGGGCTGCCTTTTCATAGGCGTTGATGATCTTCTGAACCAGGGCATGGCGCACCACATCGGCGCTGGTCAGGCGGCAGATGGCAATGTCCTCCACCCCGTCCAGCACCCGGATCGCATCCTTCAGGCCGGAAACCTTATCCTCCGGCAGGTCGATTTGGGTCACATCGCCGGTGATGACGATTTTGGAGCCAAAGCCCAGCCGGGTCAGGAACATTTTCATCTGCTCCCGTGTGGTATTCTGGGCCTCGTCCAAAATAATAAAGCTGTCATCCAGGGTGCGGCCGCGCATATAAGCCAGGGGCGCAACCTCGATAGAGCCACGCTCCTGATATTTCTGAAAGTTTTCGGCGCCCAGCATTTCATACAGGGCATCGTACAGCGGCCGCAGGTAGGGATCCACCTTGTTTTGAAGATCGCCGGGCAGGAAGCCCAGCCGCTCCCCTGCCTCCACCGCCGGGCGGGTGAGAATGATGCGGTTCACCGTCCGCTCCCGGAAAGCAGCCACCGCCGCCGCCACCGCCAGATAGGTCTTGCCGGTGCCTGCCGGACCAACGCCAATGGTGACGGTGTTCTTCATAATGGCTTTCATGTAATTCTGCTGGCCAACGGTTTTGGCCTTGATGGGCTTGCCCTTGGCGCTGATGCACACCACATCCTGCACCATTTGGTGGACCTGCTCCTCCTTGCCCTCCTGCACCAGAGTCAGAAGGTAGCGCACCCGCTGATCGTCGATGGTTTCGCCCTTGGAGGCCAGGGTCAGCAAACTCTCCAGGGTGCGCACCGCCCGATCCGCCGCCTCGGCATCGCCGCTGATTTTCAGCTCGGAACCACGGCTGACAATGTTCACATTCAGGGCCTGCTCGATATACTTGATATTGGCATCAAAGGAGCCGAATACGGTGATCATATCCTCGACCCGCTCCACATTAACCGTCCGTTCCGTTTGTATTCCCATGCTGTGTTAAAATCTCCTCTTTTTGTTCCCTGCCGATCATTTCCCGGCAGGCGTACAGCCCGGTCAGCCGGTAAGAACCCTCCAGCTTTTCCAGACTTTCTTTGGTGTTGAGGATTTCACCGGCGACCATCTGCGTGCTTAAATATTCCGACGCAAAATCCGAAGCCAGGGCCGCCGCCTCCTCCTGAGACAGAAGCTCCGTGCTTTCCTCCCGGCTGATCCAAATTTCCGTAAGCACTGTCACAGGCAGCACAAAGCCGCCCGGCAGGGTCAGATAGCTTTCCTTATATATTCTATCACAGGTGCTACCCAAAATTCCACTACTTTTGAAAAAATTTATTCTTTTTTTGCCGATAATCAGTGAAATTTTTTTGCTCTGACCCGTCACGGTGCCCTTTTTCACATATTCCTCCGGGGTGCGTACCTGCAGGCTGCGCTCGGTGCGGGCGTAAATTTCTCCCTCCGCACGGCAGGCCCGAATACTCAAGCCCGTGTCTGTATAGCCGGAAACCAGCAGCTCGCCGGCTCGCACGGCCTGGCCCACCCTGACGGCGGCACTCCCCCGGGTAACGGTGCAGGACAAAATCACCCCGTCCCGTGCGGCTACCAGGCTGCTGACACCCCCCTGCTCCCCTGTCGGCTCCACCGGCTCCCGCTCCCGGACACTGATGACCGCCACGCAGCCCCTGGTGTTGACCCCGGCCCATTGGAGCTGGGGCATGGCCTCCAGCAGGGCATTTTTCATTTTCTCACTGCGCACCTCCGCCCGGGCAGCGCCGAAGCTGATGCCGCAGCGGCCTGCCTGCTCCAAAATCAGCCGGGTGGGCACGATCTCATTGCCCTCCACCTGAATAAAAAGGATCCGCCTGGGCAGAAAAACGGAAAGCGCCATGAAAAACAGCAGACCCGCTACCAGCAGCTTTCGCCTGCGCAGGTTCCAAATACGCCAATAAATCCCCGTACGGCGGGTGATATTCAGGTCATCCCCCCTGCGCCGGGCCAGACCTTCCACTTTTTCCAGATCCCGGCGGTGGATGGTCAGATCCATGCGCAGCTCGTCTGCCGGGGTGCTTTTATATACCGTTACGCCAAGCTCACGGAGGGCGCTTAAAAAGGCCGCCGGGTCGGCGCTGGTCAGGCGCAGCTCCAGCTTCCCGGGCAGTACATTCCACAGTGACATCATGTTCCCTCCCGGATCAGGCGCACTTGTTCAATGCGGCCGGAGATGATGAGCTGCCCGGGCGTCATGCGGGCCAGCTCCAGGCCGCTGCCCTCAATGCAGATCTGGCCGAATTTCACCTTTACCCGAATACAGCAGTTTCCGTACTCCGTCACCCCCCGGTGCCGCTCCACCAGCACCCGGCTGTCACCGGCGATCTCCACCAGGGGCAGGCCGGGAATTGGTTCGTCCGGCAGATCCGCCGCCATGCTCATGCGCTGAAATAATCCCCGTTCCATGTGATCCTCCTCCTTTGAAAGCGCTGAATAAATGGTCTGCGGCCGGTCAGCAGGTCTTGCCGATTTATTCAGGACTTCCTTTTTTCAAGTGTATGAATGCGGGTGGACAATGTTGCATACATTCTTCTGAGGTGAGGACAATGGATCGGAAAATCAGGGTGGGCCTTGCCGCCTGCCTGGGAATGCTTCTGCTGATTATCGACAGCCGCACGGTGATCGCTGCCGCTCAGGAGGGAATTGGGCTGTGCCTGCAAACGGTGGTTCCGGCACTGTTTCCCTTTTTTGTGCTGTCCATGCTGCTGACCTCCAGCCTGGGCGGCAGCGGCTGGAAGCTCCTGCGGCCCCTGGAAAAATGGTGCCGGATCCCCGCCGGCAGCGGCTCCTTGCTGCTCATCGGCCTGCTGGGGGGATATCCAACCGGGGCGCAGGCTGTTACATCGGCTTACAGGGCGGGGCTTTTGCCGTCTAAGCAGGCGCGGCGCATGATGGGCTTTTGCAGCAATGCCGGGCCGTCGTTCCTCTTTGGCATCGTGGCCTTGCAGTTTTCTCAAAAGGGCCTTGCCTGGGCGCTCTGGGGGATCCATATCCTGGCCGCTCTGGCGGTGGGGCGGCTGCTGCCCGGCGGCAGCAGGTCGCAGGTCTGTCTGCCCGCCGGAAAGCCTCTGACCCTGCCCCAGGCCGTGCGGCAAGCCGTGTCCGTCATGGCGGGGGTGTGCGCCTGGGTGGTGCTGTTTCGGATCGTGCTGGTCATGCTGAACCGCTGGTGCCTGTGGCTGCTGCCCCAGAGCCTGCGCATCTGCATCGCCGGGCTGCTGGAGCTGACGGTGGGCTGCACCAATCTGCCCGGTCTGGGCCAGGAAGCGGCGATGTTTGTGGTAAGTTCCGGGCTGCTGGCCTTTGGCGGGCTGTGCGTGGCCATGCAGACGGCATCGGTAGCCGGCTCGCTGGGGCTGGGGATGTATTTGCCGGGAAAACTGCTCCACGGAATGATCAGCATGGCCCTGGCCTATCTGTATCAGCTCCTGTTTTTCCAGGAAAAGCTCCACGCTTCCCCGGCCCTCGCCGCCGGGTGCGGAATATTTTTGCTCGTAATGCTGTGGAATTTCAAAAAAGGGATAGCATTTCGGGGAAAAATGCTGTATAATAGAGCCAACTAATCGGAAGCGAGTGAAGATCCCATGCTGTTCAGAAAGAAAATCGAACCGTCCTGCATCTACTGCGCCCATGGCACCGTCTTGGGGGAAGATCAAATTCTGTGCGCCCGGAAAGGCCTGGTGGAATATATCAACAACTGCCCCAAATTCCGCTACGATCCCTGCAAGCGTGTCCCGCCCAGGCCCAAGCAGCCGGATTTCGAGCAGTTTCATGACGAGGATTTCAGCCTGTAAGGGCGTGCCATCTCACTATTTCAGAGTACCGTGTCATTGTGGGCAAGCTGTGCGAGTCGAGGAATTTTTCCGCTTATTCTACCGCATACAAAAGCTGAAAGGCAGCAGATCCCCCGACTGCGCTTATGATCATTTTAGGCTGTGTGTCCGCAACAATTTATAAAATAGGAGCTATCCCACCAAGCTTGGTAAGACAGCCCCTATTTTTTATTGGATCATCTTCAGAAAATCGTCCTCGCTGAGAATGGGAATGCCCAGCTCTCGGGCCTTGCGCTCCTTGGAGCCGGCGTTTTCGCCAACCACCACATAGCTGGTCTTTTTGGATACCGAGCCTGCGGCCTTGCCCCCGTACAGCTCGATCTGCTCCGTGGCCTGCTCTCTGGTGAACTTGCTCAGCGCCCCGGTCAGCACAAAGGTCATGCCGGCGAAGCGGTTGTCCTCTACCTTGCGCTTGCTCTCAAAGTTCACACCGGCTTGGCGCAGGCGCTCCAGCATATGCCTGGACTGGGGCTGATCGAACCAGCTTACAATGCTCCGGGCCGTGATCTCCCCGATATCCTCCAGCCCGGTCAGCTCCTCCGCCGATGCCGCCATCAGCCGATCCATGCTTTCAAAGGCGGAAGCCAGGAGCTTGCCGGTCTTGACACCCACCTGCCGAATGCCCAGGGCATAGATCAGGCGGCTTAGATCCTGCTGCTTGCTGTTTTCAATGGCCTCCAGCAGATTTTTAGCGGCCTTGTCCCCCTTTTGCCACAGGCTTTTCAGATCCTCCAGGCTCAGGGCATAAATATCCGCCGGGGATTTCAGCAGTCCCTTTTCAATGAGCGCCTCCACAATGGCCGCACCCAGGCCCTCGATGTCCATGGCATCCCGGCTGGCAAAATGGGCAATGTTCCGGCTGAGCTGGGCCGGGCATTCCACGCCGGTGCAGCGCAGGAAGGCCCCGTCGGGATCCCGCTCCGTCCTGGCGCCGCAGATGGGGCAGAACGCCGGGAGCCGGTAAGGCTCGCTCTGGGCCGGGCGCTTGGAAAGCTCCACCTCCAAAATTTCGGGAATGATCTCCCCTGCCTTGCGGATCAGCACGGTGTCGCCAATGCGGATATCCCGCTGGGTGATGAAATCCTGGTTGTGCAGGGTGGCGTTGGTCACGGTGGTACCGGCAAGGCGCACCGGCTTCACCACGGCCTTGGGGGTCAGCACGCCGGTGCGGCCCACCTGCACCACAATATCCTCCACCACGGTGGATTTGATCTCCGGCGGGTATTTGTAGGCCACGGCCCACTTGGGGAATTTGGCGGTTTGGCCCATGGCCTGCCGCTGCTCCAGATCGTCCACCTTGATCACGGCGCCGTCGATGTCACAGCTCATCTGATCCCGGTTCTCGTTGATGGAAAGCACTTCCTCCAATATTTCTGCCGGGTCGGAAAGCATCCGATTGGGAATGACCTTAAAATGCAGCTTGCGCAAATAGTCCAGGGACTGTCCGTGGCTGTCAAATTCCACGCCCTGGGCAAGCTGCACATTGAAAATCAGAATATCCAGCCCCCGTGCGGCGGCAATTTTCGGATCCAGCTGCCGCAGAGAACCGGCGGCGGCGTTTCGGGGATTGGCAAACAGGGGCTTGCCCTCGGCCTCCTGCCGGGCGTTGAGGGCCTCAAAGCTCTTTTTCGGCATGAACACCTCCCCCCGGACGATGAGCCGTTCGGGGGCATTTTCCAGAGTCATGGGAATGGAGCGGACGGTTTTCAGGTTTTCGGTGACATCCTCCCCCACATTGCCGTCGCCCCGGGTAGCACCCCGGACGAACCGGCCCTGCTCATATTCCAGCGCCACAGAAAGGCCGTCGATCTTCGGCTCCACGGAAAACCGGCTGCCCGGGTAATCCTCCAGGGTTTTCACCACAAAATCCTGAAGCTCCTCCGGGGAAAAGACATCCTGCAGGCTCATCAGGGGCACCGCATGGATCACCTTTTCAAATTTGCTCAGTGCCTCGCCGCCCACCCGAAGCGTAGGGGAATTGGGCAGCACCAGGTCTGGATAAGCCGCCTCCAGCTCCTCCAGCTCCCGCAGGAGCCGGTCGTATTCAAAATCCGGCATCTGGGGATGATCCAGCACATAATAGCGATAGTTGGCCTCTGTAAGCAGGGCCGTCAGTTCCTTTATTCTCTCTTTTGCTTCCATCATGTTCCTCCGGTTTGAAAATATGTATCCGGCACCTGGCCGACGATCACCGTTTCCGCAACCACGACCTGGCTGTTCATCACAAAGCTCTCCGTCTTGCCCAGGGTCAGCAGGGACACATCCACGCTGACATTCATAACGAGCCGGTGCAGGGTCTGGTTAATTCCCGCCTGGGTGAAGCTGCTTTCAAATTCGGCATCGGAATTGCGGATGGCCAAAATCTGCACCGGGATATGGGCGCCCCGGCCGGAAAGCAGCTCCGGGAAAAACAGGCTGCCGATCGGAATGCCGATATCGCTGGTGTCCAGGGCCAGAATTTCATCGTTGATCAGGCCTAAAATCTCGGTTTTAATGCGGTTGACCTCGTTAATATTGGTTTTCAGGGCGGTAATGCGCCCGTTCAGATCCTTTTCAAAATAGACGATCCGATCGTACTGAATGTCGCCGGATGCGATCTGCTTGTCGATCGCATCATTGATCAGGTCCGAGGTGGCATTCTTCACCTGGGTCTGGGCCAGCTCCCGCACAGGCCCGGCATAGCGAAGGCGAAACAGCACCAAAAGCAGGGTCAGGGCCACTGCCGCCAGGCATACAAAGCGTGCTACTTTTCCGATCCACCGCCGCATGGTATCACCTCTTGAAAGCTTATGCGGCAAATGAAAGTATTATGACAGCTTTTTCATATGGGGCGAGGCGGATTTTGCCATGAGCTTCTTGGTGCCCAGGCGGTCAAAGGCGATTTCCAGCAGAGCATCGCCGCTGAGCTTCAGCACAGAGATCACCATGCCCCGGCCAAAGGCGCTGTGCTCCACCATGTCGCCCTTGTTCAGCTCCAGATAGGTGGCGGCGGGCCTTTCATAGCTGTATGTAAAGTCGGAAATTTTCGGCTTCCGCACTGCTTCAGCCACCCGGCGGCTTGCATAGGGTGCGCTGGAATAGCCGCCCCTGCGCTGAAGCTCCGCCTCCGGCAGCTCCTTGAGGAAACGGGACGGCAGGGCCGCCGAGGTACGGCCGTAGAGCATACGCTGCCGGGCATAGCTGATAGTCAGATGCTCCTTGGCCCTGGTGATGGCTACATAGCACAGCCGCCGCTCCTCCTCCATTTCCTCGGCATCGCCGATGCTGCGCATACCGGGAAACAGTCCGTCCTCGAAGCCCACCAGATACACGCTGGGAAATTCCAGTCCCTTGGAGGCGTGCATGGTCATCATCACGACTGCATCGTCGGAGGCGTTGTATTCCTCAATATCCGTATAGAGGGCAATTTCTTCCAAAAACCCGGAAAGGGACGGGTTTTCCACACTTTCCGTATAGGACAAAATGCTGGATTTCAGCTCCCGGATATTCTCCAGCCGCCCCTGGTTTTCAACCGTGGGCTTGGCCTGAAGCATATCGATGTAGCCGCTTCTCAGCATCAGCTCCTCGTAGAAATCCGGAAGGCTCACGCCCTCGTCCAGCAGCCCGCTCAGGCCCTCGATCATAGAGGTGAAATTGGCAAACTTTCCGGCGTTTTTCTCCAGGGGGCCGTAATTTTCAGCATCACGGATCACCGTGTACAGGGGCAGTCCGCTGGCCTGCGCCAGGCGCTGGGCGGCTTCCAGGGTTTTGGCACCCAGGCCCCTGGGGGGATTGTTGATGATCCGAAGCAGGCGCAGATCATCGGCACGGTTGTTGATCACGCACAGATAGGCCAGCATATCCCGGATCTCCGCCCGTTCAAAAAACCGGGTGCCGCCGATCATACGGTAGGGAATGCCGTTGCGCTTCAGGGCATATTCCAAGGCGTTGGACTGGGCGTTGGTGCGGTAAAGAACGGCGTGATCCCGGTAACCCCGGCCCTTGGTCATGGCCATGATCCGGCCGGCCACAAAATTGGCCTCCGCCCGCTCGTCCTCCGCCTCGTACACCGTGATGGGCTGGCCCTGACCGTTGGCCGTCCACAGCTTTTTGCCCTTGCGGCCTAAGTTGTGGCAGATCACCGCATTGGCGGCGTTGAGAATGCACTGGGTGGAGCGGTAGTTCTGCTCCAGGCGAATGGTGCGCGCCCCAGGGTACTGCTTTTCAAAATCCAGAATGTTTTCAATGGTCGCTCCACGGAAGCGGTAGATGCTCTGGTCATCATCACCCACCACACAGATGTTTTCATAACCGCCGGCAAGGAGCGCCGTGAGCAGATATTGCAGGTGGTTGGTGTCCTGGTACTCGTCCACCAGCACATAGCGGAATTTCCGCTGGTAGTACCGGCGCACATCTTCATGATCCGTAAGGAGCCGGACGGTGAGCAGGATGATATCGTCAAAATCCACCGCATTGTTTTCCTTCAGCCGGGTCTGATACTGGCGATAGGCCTTGGCGATGGGCAGCATTTTCAAATCGTTCGTTTCGTTGGCAAGCTCCAAAAGCTCGTCCGGGCCGATCAGGCGATCCTTTTTCCGGCTGATCACATTGAGAACATATTTCGCCGGAAAGGTCTTGTCGTCCAGGCCCATGTCCTTGATGACGGCTTTCATGACCCGCTCGGAATCGCTTTCATCGTAGATGGTAAACCGCCGGTCATAGCCCAGCCGATCGATATCCCGGCGCAGGATCCGGCAGCAGGCGCTGTGAAAGGTCATGGCCCACACATCCTGGGTCTCCTCCTGCCCCAGTATGGCGGCCAAGCGCTCTTTCAGCTCGTTGGCGGCCTTGTTGGTAAAGGTGATGGCAATGATGCTCCAGGGTGCCGGGGGATCCACGGCGCAAAGCAGCTCTGCCCGGCGGCGATCCTGGTCGGACAGCGGCTCGCACAGGCCCTCCAGGAACGCCAGGTCTTCCTCTGTAACGGTATCGGGCACCTCTTGGCTGTCGCTCCCCCGGCCAAATTTGATCAGATTGGCAATGCGGTTGATCAGCACCGTGGTTTTGCCGCTTCCGGCTCCTGCAAGAAGAAGCAGCGGCCCCTGGGTGGTCAGGGTGGCCTGGAGCTGCATATCGTTGAGCTGGGCAAATTGCCCGGCAATATAGTTCTTTCGGGCGCCCACAAAGCGGGCAAGCTGTTCGTCTGTCATATCGGCACCTGCTTTTTAAGATGCCTCTATTTTACTCCATTTTCTGCAAAAGGTAAAGTGTTTTTTTCAGAGTTTCCTTATGACAATAGCTCCTGCAAAGCAAGCAGGGCCTTCTTTTCGATGCGGGATACCTGCACCTGGCTGACGGACAGCACCGTGGACACCCGCTGCTGGGTCAGGCCGTGGAAATAGCGGAGTTGAATAACGGTTCTCTCCCGCTCCGGCAGCCGCTCAATAGCCTGGCGCAGAGAGATTTTCTCCACCATCACCTCCTCGGACTCCGTGTCGGAGAGGATATCCTCCAGGGTGAAGCCCTCCTCGCCGGTCTCCCGCTGAATGGACTCGGTTGCCGCCGTTGCGGCCTCGGCCATGGCGATTTCTTCGGCACTCAGGCCGGTTTGCTGAGTGATCTCCGTGATGGTCGGTTCACGGCCCAGCGTACCCGTCAGCCGGCTTCGGGCATTGCGGATCAGGGCCGCCTGCTCTTTTAAGGTTCTTGATACCTTCACCGTGCCGTCGTCCCGGAGGAACCGGCGGATCTCCCCGGCGATTTTCGGCACCGCATAGGTGGAAAACTGGGTGCCGTATTCCAGGTCAAAGCCCTCCACCGCTTTCAAAAAGCCCAGGCAGCCCAGCTGGTAGAGGTCATCCGCCTCGGTGCCCCGGCCCACAAAGCGCTTGGCCACCGACCAGATCAGGCCGGCATTTTCCCGGATCAGCAGTTCCCCGGCCTCCCGATCCCCCTGTCTGCTCCGAAGAATCAGCTCCTCTACCCTGCTCATTGCCGCCGCTGGAGCTTCCGCCGCATATGTACGGTGGTGCCTTTGCCCGGCTGGGAGGAGATCTCAAAGCTGGTCATAAAGCTCTCCATAATGGTGATGCCCATGCCGCTGCGGTCAGTGCCGCCGGTGGTGAACATGGGCTTGCGGGCCTGCTCGATGTCCGCAATGCCCACGCCCCGATCCTTCACTACAATATCCAGAACTTGATCCTTCAAAATGCGGCAGCGCAGCGTGACCACCCCCAGCTCCTGGGGATAGGCGTGGACGATGCAGTTGGTCACCGCCTCGGACACCGCCGTGCGGATATCCCCCAATTCCTCCAGTGTGGGGTCCATTTGAGCAGCGAAGCAGGCCACCGCCGACCGGGCGAACGCCTCGTTGCAGGATTTGCTGGGAAACTCCAGGATCATATAGTTGTTGAATTTCATGATACAGCCTCCTTTATTTCCACCAGCCGGTCGATGCCCGATGCCCGGAACACCTTCATCGGCTGGGCGCCGATCCCGGTAAGGATCAGTTTGCCTTCGATCTGGGTCATATTTCTCAGTGCGTTGATCACCACGGCAATGCCGGAAGAATCCACGAAAGCCACTTCACTGAAATCCAGCACGCAGACATCCGGCGTATAGGCTTCGATCTTGCCGGCGATGGCCTGAATATAGCTTTTGGCGCAGTGATGATCGATCTCTCCGGTCAGGGCCACCGTCAGGCGGCCATCTTCCAGAAAACTTGTAAAATTCATGGGATTTCATCTCCTTTGCTTTGTCCATAAAATAGTATAAATGCCCACGCCTGCTTTTTCAGTCGGAATTGGGACAAGCCGGCTAAAATGGGCATAAAAAATCAGCAGCCCGAAGACTGCTGATTTTTGCCTAATCTATTTTCTATTTCCGCTTTGGCGCCTTCCACATCAGCACGGCACTGGCAGCCAAGGCCAGCAGGCTGACCGCAAGCAGAGCGAACAGATGCTCGCCGGCACCCACATCCGCTGTTTTCGGCGGGGCATAATCCGTATTGCCAATCAAATTGCTGATGATCTGTGCCTCTGCCGCATCCCATTGCTCCTGCTGCTGAAGCTCGGTAAGGACTGTGGCAGCATCGCCATAGGTATCTGTCTGCCAGTTCGTAACCACCGCTAACTCAATTTGCTCGCAGGTGGCTTCGCTCAGCTTAGCAAGCTCCTGCACAAAGCCCTTGGCATCTCTGTGGAACAGCTTTTCCAGTTGGATCGCATAGGCCTGTGCATAGGCGCCGTCCGTAAAGGCGTAGCCCAGGAACAGCTCGGCGTAGCCGGTCTGCTCTGTGGGCAGAAATCCGTCCCACCCGATCCAGGCCAGCAGCTTTTGGCCATCTGCGGAGAAAATGGTTTGAATTACATCGCGCTCCTGCTCCGTCCAGCTTTGACCTGCTGCCGTCTTACGCAGATCCAGGAAGAATTGGTTGACATTCTCCTGCGCCGCAACCAGCTTCTGCGCCACCTGGGAAATAAGGCTGCGCTCTTCCCCTGCAAGGGCCGTTATAAAGCCGCTGGGATCCTCCCGGTAGAGCGTTTCCAGCGTGTCCTGTTCGGCAGATGTAAACACCTCGTGCCAATCGCTGCCGTCCGCCGGTGCGGCAAGGCAAATCACGGGCACCAGAAGTGCAAACAGAAGCAGGAAGCACAGCTGCCTAGCTATTTTCATATTGACGATCCCTCCTACAGTTTGGTGATTACAATTTCGCCTTCGGCGTTGTGATACCCTGTTCCGACCAAACTCGATAAGATATTCTGTATTTTCAGCTGGTCACTATCGCTTACACGGGCACAGCCAAAGGTGCCAAATTGATCCCGGTCTGCATAGAAATATATGTCTATGCTCCGATCGCCTTTTACCTCAATTCCAGTTTTTGAAACTACAGTTTTAAGTGGCGTTGTGCTATTTGCACTTTCATAAACATACACGATCAGATCGTAATCCCCCACTTTGGTCAGTTGAAAATTGCAGGTAAATGTACCATTGACTTTTCCGGGAACCAAAGCAAATGATTGTGCAGCGACCACCGTGGCATCTCCATCTAAAATTGCACATACTTTAACATACCATACCCGTGTCGAGGAAACATTAGAGCTTTCCATGATGGAAACAGATAGGGAAATGGTTTCGTTCAGGTTTGCGGTTGCCGGGTGAACAGGCGTCCCTACGGAAGGCGAAATGGCCTGAATTTCATAGCTCTCGCCGGAAGCCTGCTGAATTTCCTGTTCCTGAGCAGTGGCGGCATCCGCATCGCCGTGGTATTTTACATTGGCCTGGAAGCAACGGATCGCCGCCGCCAGCTCCTCGCTGTCCTCCGCCTTGACTTCAATTTCCGGGGGCATTGCGCCGGACAGGGTGTAGCCCTTATCCAGCAGACTAGCTAAATATGCAATATCCTCGGCTGGATAGTCCATAAAGGTGTGGGCAAAGAGCCTGGGCGCGTATTCGTAGATCATGCACGCATAGGCACAGGTCATTTCGTTGGTCAGATTGTGCCGGGAAATGTCAAAGCTGAGAAGCTGCTTCACGATCCTCGGCTCAAAGGGCATATTCTGCGGCGCCCACTCTGAATCGTCATATTCCGTGCTGGGTTCTGCATTATAAAATGCGGAGATCTTCTCGATTGCCTGGGCAAAGCTGCCGGACACGGTTGCATACCTGGAATCGGCGGACAGCGCATTCATTTCAGCCTGCACAGACAGCAGGGCATCCTGATCCAATTCAGCAACAATAAGGCCAGTCACCAGGCTGACGGTTTCGCTGTCCTGCTCCGCCAAAACGCTCAGGAATCTTTCCCTGTCCTCCTGAAATGCCTTGGAAAACGCAGCTGCGTAGTACTCTGTAGCAGCGCCGTCTGTGTCCTGAACCAAGTCAAACATTTCCTGATAGCTGCTTTCTCCCATATTCCCGTCCAGCGGTTCAAACGCTGCCGCCTCCGCTTTCCCCGGTACCAGAAGTGCAAGCAGCAATGTCAGTGTAAACGCAAGAACAAGCGTACTAAATTTTTTCACAAGCTACTCCTTTCCGTGATACGAACAGTTGAGCAGTTTCCACCTTCTGTGTCCGGCATCACCTCCACCATCCTATTTTCAGGCCCAATTATTATTATACATATTTCCGATTATTTGTCAACTACAATCTGGATAAAAATAATAAAAATTCGGTTACATCTCCCGCGCTTTTTGTGTAATTCGTGGAAATTGGTAAGATTACGAACGATTTAATCCGCTCATACGAACAGCCGCATTAAAAAGTAGAATGTGTCTGAAGGATGAGATGTACGGCTCAAATTGCTGTTTTCGCTCGGAATTTGCATGATTTACCACTCCGCTGGCGGTTTCCTGGCAAGGTGAAATTTTTCTCTTGCATTGTTATAACAATGAATTGTATATAGCTCATTTTTTCAAATAGAAGCACATAAATCGAATTTTCTTGCTCGGAACCCCAGAAGATCATAATTAAAAAATCATCGCCTGGGTCTCGGAAAATCCTATTCAGTGTTCTCCGACCAGCCCTCTTGCTCCAGCTCGGCCAGGAGCTTCTGTTCCTGCTTGCTCTCGAAGCGGAGCTTGGCAAACAGATCCGGCCTCCTGGCTCTGGTGCGGCGCAGGGCCATTTTCCTGCGCCAGCGGGCCACCTTTTCATGGTTCCCCGACAGCAAAACCGCCGGCACCTCCCGGCCGTGCCAGATCGCCGGGCGGCTGTACTGGGGGTATTCCAAAAGCCCGTTGTAGTGGCTCTCGTCCTCAAAGCACTCCGGGTCGGCCAGCACCCCCGGCACCATGCGGCACACCGCATCAGTCACGGCCATGGCGGCAATCTCCCCGCCGGTGAGGACAAAATCCCCCAGGGAAAGCTCCTCGTCCACACATTCGTCAATAAAGCGCTGGTCGATGCCCTCGTAATGGCCGCAGACCAGAACCAGATTGTCCAGCTTGCTCAGGCGAATGGCATCCTGCTGGGTAAAGGTATGCCCGCAGGGGGACATATACACCGTATGCACCGGCCCGGCGGCCTGGTCGCACACCGCCTCCCAGCAGCGGTACAGAGGATCCGCCTGCATAATGGCCCCCCGGCCGCCGCCGTAGGGATAGTCGTCCACCTGGTTCTGCTTACTGGCGGTGTAGTCCCGGATTTGGTGGGCTTCGATGCGCACGATCCCCCGTTCCTGGGCACGGCCCAGAATGCTGTCGCTGAGGACATCGCCCACGGAGTCCGGGAACAAAGTCAGAATATCAATTCTCATCGCTGCGCATTCCCTCAATCAGCCGCACCTGCATCACATTGCCCTCCACATCGGTGGACAGCACAAACTGCCCCACCGCCGGGATCATATATTCATGCTCGCCCTGCACCACATAGACCTTGTTGCCGGGATAGTCCAATACCTCCGTAATCTTTCCCAGCTCTGCGCCGTCGCACAGCACGGTCATGCCGATCAGCTCCGCCGCAAAAATCAAGTCCTCTGGTGCATCCTGGCGATAAATTTCCACAGTTTTGCCCCGCAGGGCCTGCCCGGCCTCCACGGTATCCACGCCCCGGAGCTTCAGCAGGTTGCAGGTTTTCTGCACCCGGCACTGCTCCACCGCATAGTCCCGGCCCCCGATGCGGACCCGGCGGAACCGGGTGAGAAACGCCGGCCCGTCGCTCCAGGGAAGCACCTTCACCTCGCCACGGACACCGTGAACGGCGACGATCTCCCCCGCCTCTAAAAATTCCAGCTTCATAGACCCTCCAAATACGAAAATGGGGCTGTAAAAAGTGTCATTGCGAACCAGCCCGGAGCCGGTGTGGCAATCCCCTCTTACAGTCCCATGCCCGTTAATCCATAATTTCGACAGTGACCCGTTCGCCGGTGCGCTGGGCGACTGTCTTGACGATGGTACGGATCTCCTTGGCGATCCGACCCTGGCGGCCAATGACCTTGCCCATGTCGCCCTCGGCCACATGAAGCTCCAGCACCTTGCCGTCTTCCCCGTCGATTTCATTGACGGTGACGGCATCGGGGTTGTCCACCAAATTCTTTGCCATATACAGCAAAAGTTCTTTCATTGCCCTTCTCCTTATGAGATCTTACAGCACGCCGGCATTTTTCAGCAGGCCGCGAACGGTATCGGTAGGCTGTGCGCCGTTCTTGATCCAGGTCTGGGCCTTTTCGGCATCCACCGTAATGGTAGCCGGCTCGGTCAGAGGATTGTAAGTGCCGATCTCCTCGATGCAGCGGCCGTCACGGGGAGAGCGGGAGTCCGCCACCACGATCCGGTAGAAAGGAGCCTTCTTTGCACCCATTCTTCTCAGTCTGATCTTAACCATGAGTTTCACCTCCATAAAGTATTCAAAATATCTATCGCAAAGCCAAAAATGCTTAGAGCGAACAAAAGAAATCAGAAGCCCGGAAAGCCGCCCATGCCCCGCATACGCTTCATTTTCCTGCCCATACCGGGGCCGGAGAACTGCTTGATCATGGCACGCATCTGCTCAAAGGATTTCAGCAGCTTGTTCACATCCTCCACCCGCACACCGGCGCCGGCGGCGATCCGCCGTTTCCGGCTGGCGGCGATAATGCCCGGATTTTCCCGCTCCTTGGGGGTCATGGACAGGATAATGGCCTCGGTGCGGGCCATGGCTTTCTCGTCCACGGTGACATTTTTCAGGTTGGCGCCGCCGGGCATCTGTGCCAGGATATCCTGCATGGAGCCCATGCTTTTCAGCTGAACGAGCTGATCGTAAAAGTCCTGGAGGGTAAAGCGGTTGGTTTTCAGCTTTTCCTCCATCTCGGCGGCTTTCTTGGCATCGTAGGCCTTTTCGGCCTTTTCGATGAGGCTCAGCACATCGCCCATGCCCAAAATCCGGGAAGCCATGCGATCCGGGTGGAATGGCTCGATATCCTCCAGCTTTTCGCCCATGCCGGCAAATTTGATGGGCTTGCCGGTGATGGCCCGCACGGACAGGGCAGCACCGCCTCTGGCATCGCCGTCCAGCTTGCTCAGCATCACGGAGTCGATGTCCAGCCACTCGTTAAAGCTCTGGGCGGCGTTGACCGCATCCTGGCCGGTCATGGCATCCACCACCAGCATGATCTCGTCGGGCTTGACGGCGGCTTTGATGTTTTTCAGCTCCTCCATCAGGGCCTCGTCGATATGCAGGCGGCCTGCGGTATCCAGAAACACCATGTCGTGGCCGCGCTGGCGTGCATAGGTCACAGCATCCCTGGCGATCTGCACCGGGTCGGTCTGCCCCTCGTCGAACACTGGAATGCCCAGCTTTTCGCCGCAGACCTTGAGCTGGGTGATGGCCGCCGGGCGGTAGATATCGCAGGCGACCAGCAGCGGGTTCTTCCCCTGCCGCTTCATCAGGCCCGCCAGCTTGGAGCCGTTGGTGGTTTTGCCTGCGCCCTGCAGGCCCACCAGCATCACCACAGTGGGGCCGTTGGGGTTGATGGTGATATGCCGGGTCTCGCTGCCCATGAGCTTGCAAAGCTCCTCGTTGACGATCTTCACGATCATCTGCGCCGGGGTCAGGGACTCAAGCACATCGGCGCCCACACAGCGCTCGGTGACGGATTTGGTGAAATCCTTGACCACCTTATAGCTCACATCCGCCTCCAAAAGCGCCATACGGATCTCCCGCATGGCCTCCTTGACATCGGACTCCTTCAGCCGTCCTTTGCCGCGGAGCTTTTTGAATGTGGCGGATATCTTTTCAGTTAAGCCTTCAAATGCCATAATTTACTCCTCAAGTGTTCCCACAGCGGTTAAAATTTCCTGGGCCGCCCGGCGCACGCACTCGTCCGGGTACTGCTCCAGGGGCTGCACGGCACGGCGGACGGCTTCCACCGCCCGGCGGCAGGCCATGGCCCGGCGCACGCAGCCGATCTGTTCCTCCATATTCCGAAGCAATGCTTCCGCTCTGCTCAGATTGTCGTAAACACCCTGACGGCTGACCTGAAGCTCCTGGGCAATCTCCCCCAAGGACAAATCCTGGTTGTAGCGCAGGTCGATGCACTGCCGCTGGCGGGGTGTCAGCAGCTCGCCATAGTAGTCAAACAGCAGAGTCATCTCCAAAGCATCCATGTCAGCCTCCCGTGTCAAGGGCTTTTCCTTGACACCTGGGATATCATACACCATTTTCCGCCGCTTGTCAAGTGTTTTTCCTTGACAGCGGTCTGTTTTTTCGGATTATTTTTCCCGGTGCAGCTCATACCATCTGCTCCCCTCGCCGGTCTTTTGGAATCCCAGGCGCTCATACAGGCGGATGGCTCGTGCGTTGGTGGAGGCCACCTCCAGCGCTACCTGCCGGCCCTCCGCCTGGGCAAGTACCGTGTGGGCGACCCGCTCCCCTGCCCCCGGCTGAACCGATGCCAAGGCCAGCAGACGGCCCTGCTCCAGCCAGCCAATGCCCAAGAGCTGCTCCTTTTCCCGCACGAACCCAGCGCCGCCGGAGGAACACAGGCGGGTTTCGTCCGTCTTGGTAAGGCTGGCCGCATTGTCCACCGCCGCCATGCGCTGATTGTAAATGCTGCGCCATTGGCCCGCAGTCTGCTCTGTGACCGGCACGAAATTCCGGCGCAGCGTAGGCTCCGTACACACCTGCCCGACCATGGACAGCACCGTGCAGTGCAGTGGAAATTTCTCCAATCCCGCTCCCGTGGCATAGACCCGCTCTGCCCCGGCGGCCCGGCAAAACTGGGCGCATTCCAAAGCGAATGCCCCCTCCTGCCCCGGCTGCGCCGATTGCAGGCGGACATAGGCCACGCCCCAGCATGGAACTTCCCGGAGGATCAGGCTGGCAACGCCCTTTTCCGTTGTAAACATGGGGATATTCTTCACAATTCCACCGCCTTTTGCCCATTATACCATATTTTTATCCTCGGAACAAGCCGAATTTTTTCGCGCCCAATCGGGCACTTTTTATGGAAAATCGTATTTTTTGTGTAAATTGTACACAAAAAATCCGGTGCTGGGTCTTCAAAAGTCATGCTCTCATACAATTTTTATGAAAAAACGGTGAAAAGCAGAAAAAAGTCCTTGCTTTTTTAACAGAAAAATATATAATAAAGCCAGCGCAACAAATGAAAGGAGGTTCGTCCAATGAAGAAAATCATTTGCAAGAAGGAATATGACACCGAGACTGCAACCCTGATCAAGAAGTACACCTGTGGTTTCTTTGGCGATCCCAGCGGCTATGAGGAAAATCTGTACCAGACTCCCGAGGGTCTGTATTTCCTGTATGTATTCGGCGGTGAGGCTTCTCCTTATCCCACCGAGGACATCAAGCGCCTAGCTAAGGCCAAGGTTGAGGACTGGATGACCAACCACTAAACTTCTACATCTGCGGAGCCTGCTTCCTGGCAGGCTCCTTTTTTTGAGGAAATGATCTCCGCTTCCTTGACACAACTGTTATAATGAACTTAAAGAAACCATTTGAAATAGGCGATTCATCTGTGAAAAAAATTGTACTTTTTCTGCTGGCCGTGGTGCTTCTGCTTTCCGGCTGCTCTGCCCCCAGGGAGCAGGCACCTATTGCGGCCACCACCCTGCCGGTGTATGAATTTACCGTCCGGCTCTGCCAGGGCACCGGCCTGAGCGTGACCCGGCTGGTCACGGAAAGCGTGTCCTGCCTCCATGACTATTCCCTCAGTGTCCGCCAGGTCCAGGCGGCGGAAGCAGCAGAGCTTCTGGTGATCTCCGGGGCCGGGCTGGAGGAATTTATGGCCGATCTCATCGGCTCCGCCTCCGCTGTGGCCGATGCCTCCCAGGGCTTAGAGCTGCTGGAAAGCCATGAGGATCACGCTGAGGATGCCCACGACCCCCACATCTGGCTCTCCCCTGCCCAGGCCATGGGCATGGTGCAAAATATTTGCCGCGCTTTACAGGGCCAATATCCCCAGTTTTCGGAGATTTTTGAAGAAAATGCCCGGGAACTTCTGGAGGAGCTGGCAGAGCTGGAGCGTTACGGCAGGGAAACCCTGTCCGATCTGAAGTGCCGGGAGCTGATCACCTTTCACGACGGCTTTTCCTACCTGGCCCAGGCCTTCGATTTGGAAATTCTGGAGGCCATCGAGGAGGAATCGGGCAGCGAGGCCTCGGCCATGGAGCTGAAGAAGCTGATCGGACTGGTGCAGGAGCATCAGCTCCCCGCCATCTTTGTGGAGCGCAGCGGAAGCAGTTCCGCCGCCGAGATCATCGCCCGTGAAACCGGCGTGCAGATCTACACCCTGGATATGGGTCTGTCCTCCGGCGGATATTTTGAAAGTATGTATTACAACATCAACACGATCAAGGAGGCCCTGTCATGAAACCAGTGATCCACGGCGGTGCCTGCGGCGACTCCTGCTGCTTAAAAGTACAGGGTCTGTCCGTGACCATCGGCAGCGAAGCCATTTTGCAGGACATCAACCTGCATATCCACTGCGGCCAGCTTGTGGCGATCATCGGCCCCAACGGCGCCGGCAAAAGCACCTTTCTCAAGGCCATTTTAGGCCAGCGGGACTATACCGGCACCATTTCGTTCTCGGTGCCCGGCCAGCGCAGCCGCAAGCCCCGCATCGGCTATGTGCCCCAAAGCCCCTCCTTTGACCCCGGCGACCCTCTGACGGTGGCGGATCTGTTCATCTGCTGCAGGAGTTCCCGGCCCGCCTTTCTGGGGGCCACGGCCAAAATGCGCCAGGGCATTTTAGACTGCCTGGATCGGGTGCATGGCAGGGATCTGATCGACAAGCGCATCGGCACCCTCTCCGGCGGCGAGCTTCAGCGGGTGCTGCTGGCGCTGGCATTGGAGCCGATCCCCAATATTTTGATTTTGGACGAACCCCTGTCCGGCGTGGATGTGGAGGGCATGAGTACCCTGATGGATATGCTGGACGAGCTGCGCCGGGACTATGATCTGTCCATTTTGATGATCACCCACGATTTTTCCATGCTGCCCCGGTATGCCGACCAGGTGGTGCTGATCGACCATCGGATCGTTGCCCAGGGCAGTCCCCAGGAGGTTCTGCGCTCGGATGCTTTTCAGCAAACCTTCCGCATGAAAGGGGGCCTGCTGTAATGGCTGTTTGGTATGCAATTTGCGATTGGTTCCCGCTGGAAATGCTCCACTGGGATTTTATGAAAAACGCCCTGCTGGCCGTTTTGATCATGGCGCCCCTGTTCGGCCTGATGTCCACGATGATTGTCACCGGGCGCATGAGCTTCTTCTCCGATGCCCTGGGCCACTCCGCCTTTACCGGCATTGCCATTGGCTGCATCTGCGGCGTGGCAGCCCCCACCTGGGTGGCCGTGGTGTTCAGCCTGGTGTTTGCGCTGCTGTTCTCCTATGTCCGCAGCCGCAGTAACCAGGCCGCCGACACCCTCATCGGCGTATTTTCCAGCGCCGCCGTGGCTCTGGGCATTTTCATCGCCACCATGGGCGGCAGCAGCTTTACCAAATACAACAGCTACCTCATTGGCGATATCCTCTCCGTCACCCCGGGGCAGATCGGTATGCTGGCCCTGGTGCTGCTTCTGGTCGTGGCCTTTTGGGTGCTGTTTTCCAACCGCCTGACCCTGACCTCCATTCACCCCCAGCTCGCCTCCTCCCGGGGCATTCCCGTGCGCTTTGCCCAGGCCCTGTTTACGGCGGCCATTGCCGTGGTGGTGACCCTGGCCATTCCCTGGGTGGGCCTGCTCATTCTCAACTCCCTGCTGGTGCTTCCCGCCGCCGCTGCCAGAAATGTGGCGAAAAACTGGCGGCAGTACCATGTGATTTCCATTTTGTTTGCTTTGGCCGCCGGAATTTTGGGGCTGACGGTGTCCTATTTCTGGGGCTGCTCCGCAGGCGCCGCCATTTCCCTGATCCTGGCGCTGATCTTCGGCGTGAGCTTTTGCCTGCGCAAAGCCCGTATGTAGGAGGCGGTTATATGGATTTGATCATGCGGCCCATTGCCCATATGCGAAGCGACCTCCCCGGCAAATTCGGCATTCCCCGCCAGAGCGGCATGGTGCAGGAGCTGCGCTCCACGGTGGTATTTGAGCCGGAGTTCCGCAATGCGGATGCTCTGCGGGGACTGGAGCAGTTTTCCCACCTGTGGCTGATCTGGCAGTTTTCCGAAAACGCAGACAAGCCCTGGTCCCCCACCGTGCGCCCGCCCCGCCTGGGCGGGAACACCCGCATGGGCGTGTTTGCCACCCGCTCGCCCTTCCGGCCCAACGCTTTGGGCCTGTCCTGCGTGCGCCTGCTGGGCTTGGAGGCCACACAGCAGGGCACAGTGATCCATGTGGGCGGCGCCGATCTCATGGACGGCACGCCGATCCTGGACATCAAGCCCTATATTCCCTACAGCGACAGCCACCCCGATGCTCTGGGGGGCTTCACCGACACTGCCGGGGATTTTATGCTGGAAGTGGACTTCCCGGCCCCGCTCCTTGCACTTCTGCCGGAGGACAAGCAGGCAGCGGCGCAGAATCTGCTGTCCCACGACCCACGCCCCGCCTATCAGCATGATCCCCAGCGCATCTATGGCCTGTGCTTTGCCGGCAAAAATATCCGCTTCCGGGTGGAGGGCAAGCGCCTGACGGTGGTGGAGGTTCTGTAAATTCATGCAGGGCATTTGTAAAAATGCCCTGCAATTTTGTGATACAAAGTTCCTCCTTTTTTGCCGAAACTTCTTGCCAAGCGAGCCAAAGCATGATATAATGGTTGCTATGGAAAGAAAACTACACCTCTATGTCAGCCGTAAAAATGTGCTGACATGGCTGATGGCACTGTGCCTGGTCGGCTCGGCAGTGGCCCGCATTGTGATCGCCTGTGTGAAAGGGACAGGCGGTTCCCTGTATGTGTGGAGCCAAATCGTTCTGCCGGTTGCGGCCGCCTTGCTCTATGTGCTCATCACTCTGTTCAGCGGCAGAGAAATGTTCTACAAAACCGCTGTGCCCGTGTGGATGATGGCGATCTACTTTGGCTTCGCCGCCAGCCAGAACTACGGCTTCAGCCCCATGGTCCGCGCCCTGTACTGGGTCGCCGCATTCTTCTTTGCGGCCATCTACACCCAGATCTCCGGCGGCTGGCTGCGGTATTACTGGCTGCTGCTGCCCCTGATGCTCTGCCCGATCAGCGCCTATGGCTACCTGTACCGCACTGCTATGCTGGAGCGCAACTGGGAAAGGCTGCTGCCGGCTCTGCCCGATCTGCTGGCGCTGCTGGGTTTGCTTGTCATCGTGTTTGCGATCCGCATTCACCCCTTGGACGAGTATCACCCCGGCTGGGGCGACCGGCAGGATGGGCGCCGCCTGCGTACCCTGTCCCCCATGGCCATGGTATCCCCCTACATCATGGTCACCCGTAATTCCTCCACCAACTTCTACGAGGACTCCATCGAGGTCACCCACATCGACCGCTATATCCGCCAAAAGCGGAAGGAGGGCATGACCAATTTCGGCATTGTCCATGTCATTCTGGCCGCCTACTGCCGCTGTGTCTGCCGATATCCGGGCATGAACCGCTTCCTGTCCGGGCAAAAGGTGTACTCCCGGGGGAATGATCTGCAATTCTGCATGACCATTAAAAAGGAGATGTCCGCCGAATCCCCCGACACGGTGATCAAGGTTCACCTCACCCCCAACGATACCGCCGCAGATGTGTATAACAAGATGAATGCGGAGGTTGAAAAGGTGAAAAACACCCCGCTGGACTCCAGCTTCGACAATGTGGCCCACCTGTTCACCCTCATTCCCGGCGTGCTTCTGAAGTTCTTCGTGTGGCTGCTGCGCACCCTGGATTACTTTGGAATGCTGCCCAAATTCCTTCTGGAGGTCAGCCCCTTCCACGGCTCTCTGTTCCTGACCTCTATGGGCTCCCTGGGCATCATGCCCATCTATCACCACCTGTACGACTTCGGCAACCTGCCGGTATTTGGCGCCTTTGGCATCAAGCGCCGGGCTGTGGAGCTGGCGGAGGACGGCAGCGTGGTACAGCGGAAATATGTAGATGTGAAATTCACCATGGACGAGCGCATCTGCGACGGCTATTACTACGCCGCCTTCTTCAAGCACTACAAGCGCATTTTGGCCCACCCGGAAATGCTGGATGAGAAGCCCGATGAAATTCTAAAGGATATCGACTGATGACACAGGCCGAAATTCTGGGCTTCCTGGGCGACGATTTCCCCTGGCGTGACCGTTTGCACTGCTTTTCCAGCATCGACTCCACCAACAACGCCGCCAAGTCCCTGGCCGCCCAGGGCGCACCCCAGGGCACCGTGCTGATTGCCGACCGGCAAACCGGGGGGCGGGGGCGCATGGGCCGCAGCTTTCAGTCGCCGCCGGGCATGGGGGTGTATCTCAGCGTGATCCTGCGCCCGAACGGCCCTCCCCGGCAGCTCATGCACCTGACCTGTGCCATCGGCGTGGCCATGTGCGATGCGGTTCAGGCCGCCGCCGGCTTCCGTCCTCAGATCAAGTGGATCAACGATCTGGTCTATGGCAGGCGCAAGCTGGGGGGCATTCTGGTGGAGCTGGGTCTTGGCCCCAACGGACTTGCAGACTATGCCGTGGCCGGAATTGGGATCAACTGCAATCAAAAGGCGGAGGATTTTCCCCCGGAGCTGCAAGAAGTGGCCGCCTCCCTGTCCATGTTTGCCCCGCAGAGCGTTCACCGCAGCCGCTTGGCCGCCGAAATGATGCGCTCTTTGGAAGGTGTTTCCCGGCGCCTTTTGCCGGACAAGGCGGCCATCATGGCTCAGTATCGCCGGAACTGCATGACCATTGGCCAGCAGATCAGCCTGCTGCAAGGGGACCAATGCCTGCACGGTCAGGCTCTGGACATTGACGAGGACGGCTCTTTGCTGGTGCGCCTGGACAGCGGCGAGCTTCGGACTGTGAACTCCGGGGAAGCCAGTGTCCGGGGCATGTATGGCTATGTGTGAAGTGACTGTAAATTATTTCAAATATTGATTGCAATTTATGGGAAAATGGGTTATACTTACATTATCCAATAAAGAAAATGGAGGCTTTGAATATGAAAGTTGTAAAAACATTGGTCAATGTAGTCGTTGCCCTCACCGCCGTAGCCGGTGCTGTGTATGTGGCCGCCACCTATGGCGACAAGATCGTCGCCTGGGCCAAGAAGCTGCTGGGCTGCTGTGAGAAAGCGCCCGTCCAGGAAACCCCGGTGGAAGCCCCCGCCGAGGAAGCCCCGGTAGAGGAGGCTCCCGCTGAGGAAGCACCTGCTGAGGAAGTACCTGTGGAGGAAGCGCCCGCTGCCGATGAGCCTGTTGCCGGCGATGCTGATTTTGCTGAATAAGCTCCCAAAACGAACGGCCCGCAGATCGAGTCTGCGGGCCGTTTTATATTGTTAGGGGATCACATATACAGAATTTGCACCAGCATTTCCACGCACTTCTCCATATCCTCCACCGGGATATACTCAAAGCGCCCGTGGTAATTCTCCCCGCCGGTGCAGAGGTTTGGACAGGGCAGACCCTCGTAGCTGAGCCTGGCGCCGTCCGTGCCCCCACGGATGGGCACTTCCCTCGGCTCCATACCGGCGCTGCGCATGGCCTTCTTTGCCCGCTCCACGATGTGCATACAGGGTTCGATGCACTTCTTCATATTGAAATAGCTGTCATGGATTTCCACACGCACCGTTCCCTCCCCGTATTTTTTGTTCAGGAAGTCGGCCGCAGCCGCCAAAACGGCCTTTTTCTCCTGGAATTTCTCCAAATCGTGATCCCGGATAATATAGCGCAGGGTGCTTTGCTCCACCTGGCCGGCCATGTCCGTCAGATGGATAAAGCCCTCGTAGCCCTCGGTACACTCCGGCCGCTGATGTGCCGGAAGCATGGACTGAAATTCCATGGCGATGAGCTGGGAATTGACCATCTTGTCCTTGGCGGAGCCGGGGTGGATATTCAGCCCCCGGAACTCCACCTTCGCCCCGGCGGCGTTGAAATTCTCGTACTCGATCTCCCCCAGGGTGCCGCCGTCCACGGTGTAGGCGTAGTCTGCGCCAAAAGCAGCCAGATCAAAGCGGTCTGCCCCGCGGCCGATCTCCTCGTCGGGGGTGAATGCGATTTTCAGGGGCGCATGGGTTCTGCGCTGGGTCAGCACCCTCTCGGCGGCGGTGAGAATTTCCGCCACACCGGCTTTGTCGTCAGCTCCCAGCAGCGTGGTACCGTCGGTGACGATGAGATGCTTGCCATGGTGGTTTTTCAGGCTGGGGTAGTCCGCCTCCCGGAGCCAGATATTCTGCTCCTCATTCAGCAGCACATCGCCCCCGGCATACTCCACGGTTTTTGCCTGCACATGGGCCCCGCTGGCATCGGGAGAGGTGTCCATGTGGGCGATCAGCCCGATGGTGGGCAGACGGTCGTCCCCCGGCACGGAGCCATAGACATAGCCATGCTCGTCCACACGGGCGTCCTCGATGCCCATGGCCCGCATTTCCTCCGCCAGCGCCTGGGCCAGAATGCGCTGCTTGTCCGTAGACGGGCAGGTTTCGGAAAATTCATCGGATTGGGTATCAAAACGCACATAGCGCAAAAAGCGCTCGGTTACAGATTTCATACAAATTTCTCCTTAGATGTGGAAAAGCCGCCGAAAGGCGGCTTTCCTATTTGACTAGTTATTTTGCGGCATTGACCAGCTCAGCGGTATCCTGAGCGATCATCAGCTCCTCGTTGGTGGGAATGACCCAGACCTGCACGGCGGAGTCATCGGTGGAGATCTTCGTTTCCTTGCCCCGAATGGCGTTGCGCTCCGGGTCGATCTTCACGCCCATGAAGCCCAGGTACTCGCACACGGCGGCACGCATGGCAGCATCGTTCTCCCCCACGCCGGCGGTAAAGGTCAGCAGATCAATGCCGTTGAGAGCGGCGGTATAGGCGCCCACATACTTGGCCACCTCGTAGGCGAACTTGTCCAGAGCCAGCCGGCAGTTCTCGTCACCATTGCCCGCACCGGCAGACAGGTCCCGGAAGTCGGAGGACACATTGCCGGACAGGGCCAGCATGCCGGATTTCTTGTTCAGCATGGTCAGGCACTCGTCCACGCTCATGCCGTACTTGTTGCAGATGAACTGCACCACACAGGCATCAATATCGCCGCTGCGGGTGCCCATAGGCACACCGGCCAGGGGGGACAGGCCCATGGAGGTATCCATGCACTTGCCGTCCTTCACAGCGGACAGGGAGGAACCGTTGCCCAGATGGCAGTTGACCATCTTGAAATGGGTGGTGCCCATGATCTCGGCGGCCCGGCGGGCGATGTACTTGTGGCTGGTGCCGTGGAAGCCATAGCGGCGGATATCGTCGTTTTCATAGTATTCCGTGGGAATGGCGTAGCGGTAGGCCTTGGGGGGCATGGTCATGTGGAACGCAGTGTCGAACACGGCCACCTGGGGGGTGTTGGGCATGACCGCCTGGCAGGCACGAATGCCCATGAGGTTGGCAGGATTGTGCAGAGGGCCAAGAGGAATGCAGTCCTCGATGGCCTTGATGCAGGCATCGTCGATGATGCAGGAGTCGCTGAACTTCATGCCGCCATGAAGTACCCGGTGGCCCACGGCATCGATCTCGTCCACGGACTGGATCACGCCCCACTCGGGATCTACCAGAATTTCCAGCACGGCGGCGATGGCCTCGGAATGGCTGGGCATGGGGATATCCCGGACGGTCTTGCTGCCCTTGGCGTTGTGGGTCAGGCGGCCGTCGATGTAAATCCGCTCGCACAGGCCCTTGGCGGCCACAGCGCCGGTATCCGGGTCCATGAGCTGATACTTCAGGCTGGAGCTGCCGGCGTTGATGATGAGAACATTCATAGAATTTCCTCCTAAAAAAGTAATTTCATTTTCTTGGAAAATATGCTATACTAATTCTATAACATTTTTCCGAAATTCTCAAGACCCCAGCGAAAATAAATTGCGAAAAGAAGGGAAAATTTTGGAAACCGTCGGGATCATCTGCGAATATAACCCCCTCCACCTGGGGCATCTGCGCCAGATGCAGGAGATCCGCCGCCTTTTGGGAGCGGATACCGCCATCGTCTGCCTGATGAGCGGCAATTTTGTCCAGCGGGGCCACCCGGCCATCGTGGACAAGTCCCTCCGGGCCAAGGCCGCCGTGGACTGCGGGGCGGATCTGGTGCTGGAGCTGCCCGTGACCTGCGCCCTGTCCTCGGCAGAGGGCTTTGCAGCCGGCGGCGTGAAGCTCCTCTCCCCTTTTTGCACGCACCTTTGCTTCGGTGCGGAAAGCGGCACGGCGGAAACCCTCATGGCAACCGCCCAGGCGCTGCTCAGCCCGCCTTTTGGGGAAGAACTGCGCCGCCAGCTGGCCCTGGGAATCAGCTTTCCCGCCGCACGGCAGGCCGCCCTGGAGCAGCTGGGGGCAGATGCTTCCCTCCTGCGCCAGCCCAACGATCTGCTGGCTGTGGAATACTGCAAGGCCCTGCTGGCCCAAAATTCCCCCATGCGCCCCCTGCCCTTGCGCCGCCCCGGCTCCTATCACGCCGCCCAGGCAGACCCCGCTTGCCCGTCTGCCACTGCCGTTCGGAGCCTGATGCTGTCCGGCGGTGACTGGGCGCAGCTTGTTCCCCCAGGGGCCTTTGCCGGGGCAAAGCTGCACAGTCTGGAGACCGGGGAGCGGAGCATTTTGGCCCGGCTGCGCACCATGAGCGATGAAGAATTTGAAGTCCTGCCCTATGGCTCCGAGGGCTTGTGGCGGAAGCTGATGCACGAAAGCCGCCGTCAGGCCACCCTGGAGGGGGTGCTGACAGCGGTAAAATCCAAGCGCTATACCCGCTCCCGCCTGGACCGCATGGTGCTGTGCGCCTTTTTGGGGATTGACAAGGAACGGCTCAGCGCCCCCGCACCCTATTGCCGGGTGTTGGGACTGAGCGGGCGGGGCCGGGCGGTGCTGAACCAGGCCCGGCAGGCCGGGGCGTTCCCCCACATCGGCCAGGCGGTTGAGGGGCCTTATTGGACACTGGAGCAGCGCTGTGACGATTTGTACGGCCTGTTTGCCATAGATGCCCCCGAAGCCCCCGGCCAAGCCCCCCTGCGGAGGGTGTATTATAGGGACTAGGGTACGCCCCTCTTAAGCACGCTCTTGCGTGTGTGCCGGCTCTCCCACGGGGAGCGCCGAAATAGGAAACGCCCGGCGGGATTCCGCCGGGCGTTGTAAACTGTCGAAAAGCCATGTCATTCCGAGCCAGTCACCGAAAAACTATGTCATTCCGAGCCAGTGCGCACACGGACGCGGGAATCTCACAAATAAAGGGATGCGTTCAAAAACTTTAGGAGATTGCCACACCACTGAAGCGGACTGGGTCGCAATGACAGCTTTCCTTCAGACTGTTGAAAACCGTGTCATTCCTATAAGCCCAAACCACCATAAAAAATCCCCAAAGCCGAGACTTTGGGGATTTGTGATTTTTTCTGGCTTTAATGCCGGCGAATGATGCCGGCGGGGCATTTCTCGGCGCATGTGCCGCAGCCCACGCACTTTTCATAGTCGATTTTCGACACATTGCCCACCATGGAG